>NZ_JBHXMY010000579.1:0-3674 GCF_042720195.1 Nocardia sp. NPDC058497
CCATCGAGGCGTGCTCGAACAGGCCCCAGCCTTCGGCGTCGCCGCAGCGGGCGAAGCCGATGTGGTCGATCACGCCGTAGGGGGTGCGGCCGATGATCGCGGGGTCGGTGAGGTCGTAGGCACTCGACAGCGACCAGTCGCGGCCCATCCAGCGGCCGTGGGTCCAGTCGGGGTCGGGGCCGTAGCCGCAGCCGACGTGCAGGGTGATGCCGGGGCGGGATTCGATCTCGACCTCGAGTGGCTTGCCGTCGGGGGTGGTCATGTCCAGGCGCACCGACTTCGGGTGCCGGGTGCCCGGCTCGTAGGTCCAGTGCATCCGGGGCCAGCCCAGCTGTTCCTTGCGGCCGTCGTTCCAGATCCGGACCGCGTTGTTGAGGGTGCGGGTGCCGTCGGGGTCCTCCTGGATGATCACCACGATGGCGAACTCGTCGAACCGCAGCGGCGCGTACAGCCACCAGAACCCGCCCGCGCCCTCGGACGCGGCGCGGCCGGGCGGCTCGGGTTCGCCCGAGGGACGGATGCCCCAGGAGCGGTCGCGGCTGCCGGTCCACACCGCCGGATCGACCGTGTAGTCACGGCCGTCGACGGCGAGAGTGCCTGCCCAGGAACCCAATTGGGCGAAACGGGAGGCCTCGATGATCGGCCGGGTGCCCGACAGGATCAGATGCGGCTGCTCTTGCACGGCCGGATGCGCGCCGGTCCAGGTGAGGTCGAAGCCGAGGTCGTCGTGCTCGCACACCACTCGCAGCTTTTGCAGCGGCTCGATCACCTCGATCCGGTAGCCGCCCACCGCCGTGGTCAGATCGCGGGAGGTGAGCGCGTCGGAGAACCGCACGCTGCGCTGGGTGTCGCTGTGGCGCACCGTCGCGAACGCGTCGACCACACCCAGGTTCGGGTACACGCCGAACCCGGTGATCAGCATGCTGTCGCCGGCCGGGTCGAAGGCGTTGAAGTAGTAGCGGTCGTAGAAGTTGCGGTCGCTGGTGGCTGCCCTGGCCAGCGACAAGGGCGTCTGATGGACCGGGTATTCGTCCAGGGGGACGGGCATGATCGCGTTCATGGTCGTATCTCCTTCTCAGTCCCACTCGTAGGTGCCGTCGAGCAGTGCCTCGAGGCTGAGCCGGTGCATCACGTAGTCGTCGAGTTCGGCGGGCACGGTGTCCTCACCGAAGTGGATCATCCGGCGCTTGATCCTGGCCATCACGATCGCGTGCCGCAGCGCCGCGTAGATGACGTAGAAGTCCAGATCCTGGACCGTATGTCCGGTCAGCTCTTCGTATTTCGCGACCACCGCGTCCTTGCGCAGGAAGTCGGGCAGGCCGGGCTGGTCGAAGCGGGTAGCGATGTCCTGGAAGAAGCGGTGGATGAAGATCACCCAGCCCAGGTCGAGTTCGCGCGGGCCGAAGGTGGCCATCTCCCAGTCCAGGACCGCGGCGGGGGTGAACTCGTCGAACAGGATGTTGCCGGGGCGGGCGTCGCCCCAGTTCAGCACGTCGGGGCCGGTCTCGGCGGGCCAGTTGGCTTCGAGCCAGTCGAAGGTCCGCTCGATCAGCGGGATCCGCACGCCGTCGTCGGTCAGTGCCCACCGGTACCAGTCGCGCTGGGCCTCGAAGTGCCTGCGCAGCGCCGAACCCTCGCCGTCGAGCAGCGGGAAGCGGCGGGTGATGTCGTCGATCGCGTGCACGCGGGCGATCACGTCGACGGTCGCGTCGGCGATCTGCTCGCGCTCGGCCACGGTCGCGTCGAACACCCAGCCGAAGAACACGTACGGCGGGTTGTCGGCGGCCACCCGGCCCTGGGCCTTCTCCATGACGAAGAACGGTGTGCCGAAGACGGATTCGTCGAGTTCGAGCCAGCGCAGCGGCGGCACCGCGACATCGGAGGCCTCGGCGACCCCGGCCATCACCTGGTACTGCAGCGGCAGGTCGTAGGACTGGAACACCGGGAACGAGCCGTCCTCGGGCGCCATCCTGGCCACGAACGAACCGCCCCCGGCGACCCCGTCGACCGACCACTCGGCATCGAACAGGATGGTGGTGCTCGACATGCCGCCCGTGGACGGCTTGCTCAGATTGCCGACCTTCGGCGGTGTATCGGCGCCGACCTTGCCGGCCAGCCACTGCGACAACTGCTCGGCGAGTTCGTCGAGATCACGCTCGGTGACGGTGAGCGACTGTTGTGCGGTGAGGTCCGGATCGTCGGACATAGGTACCCCTGTCGGCAAGTTGAAACACGTTCGATACCGGCGTACCGGAAGAGCGGCGGGAATGCCTAGCCGGCCGTCGGTGAGTGAGATTCAGGGTTGACACCGCAAAGATCGGGGTTTTCCCGGACGCGCCCCGCCGCGACGCCGATTAGCTTCGGTAGCAATCGAACTCGATGAGGAGGCAACGGTGACCGCCGTGACCACGGAGCGCGCCCACGACGACATCGCGAGCCCGCCGCCACCCGCTCCGACCTGGCACCCGGTGACGCGGCTCGCCTTCCGTTTCAGTGTCGCCTACCTCGGTCTGTTCTGCATGTGGATGGCGCAGATCAGCTTCGTCTTCCTCGGTGTGCTCGCCCTGCAACTGCCCGAGGAGGCCATCGCGTGGCAAATGCTCTCGCTCGCGCCGGTGAGTAGCTGGATCGGCGAGCACGTCTTCGGGGTGGAGGCGGAGCTGGCCATGAACGGCAGCGGCGATCAGGCCGCGATCTGGATCCAGTGCGGTCTGGTGCTGGTGGCGGCCGTGCTGGTGACCGTCGTCTGGTCGGTGCTGGACCGGCGCAGGCTCGCCTACCCCCGGCTGTCGAGCTGGTTCCTCACGGTCCTGCGGCTGTGTGTCGGCGGGCAGATGCTGTTCTACGGGTTCGCCAAGCTCATCCCGACCCAGATGCCGGAGCCCGCGCTCACCACGCTGCTCCTGCGGGTCGGCGACCTGAGCCCGATGTCGATGCTGTGGACCCAGGTCGGGTCCTCGCCCGCCTACGAGATGGCGCTGGGTGCGGCCGAGGTGCTCGCGGGTCTGCTGCTGTTCTGGGCGCGAACCGCGACGCTGGGCGCGATGCTCAGTGTGATCAGCATGGCGCAGGTGTTCCTGCTGAACCTGACCTTCGACGTGCCGGTGAAGATGCTGTCCGGACATCTGCTGCTGATGAGTCTGGTGCTGCTCGCTCCGCAGGCGCGCAGACTCGCGAATGTGCTGGTGCTGGAGCGGGATTCGGGGCCGATGGTGCAGCCGCCACTGTTCGACTCGGCGCGCAAGAACCGGTGGGCGGCCGTGGTCCAGATCGCGGCCGGGCTGTGGGTCACAGGGGGATTGATCTACCTCGCCACGCAGCAATGGGACGAATACGGCGGTGGCGCACCGAAACCCGAGCTGTACGGCATCTGGGAGGTCACCGAGTTCACCGCCGAGGCGAGCCCGGTGCCGCCGCTGACCACCGATCCGGTGCGCTGGCAGCGCCTGATCATCGATGCGGGTTCGGCCGGGTATCAGCGGATGGACGACTCGGTCGTGCCGGTGGTCGCCACGTTCGACACCGAGGCGCACACGATGACGCTGGCCGCCGCACCCTCCGCGCCGGGCCAGACTCCGGCGGCCACCACGACCTTCACCGTCGACCGGCCTGCCGACGACCGGCTGACGGTGCGGGGCGAGCTCGACGGCCGCCCGGTGACGGTCACGCTCAAC
>NZ_JBHXMY010000580.1:0-3671 GCF_042720195.1 Nocardia sp. NPDC058497
CGTCGGGGTCGCGCAGGTGCTGTACATCGGTGAAGAGTCTAGTGGCCGTTGCGGTTTCGCCGACGGCGTCGAGTGCGAGCACCAGTTCGCAGGTCTCCGCGCCGGTGACCCACGGTGCGTCGGACACGCACCGAATACCGAGGTCCGCGACAACGAACTCGTCCCAGTGCCGAGCGATCCGGTCGTGGGCCGCCGTGCCGCGCACCGCGCCGCCCAGGATGGGGTAGTACCAGTCCATCGAGTAGCGGCTCTTGTCCAGGAACGCCTCCGGGTGATGGCGCAGGGCCTGGCCGAGCCTGCGGCGCGCCGCGACCCAGTCCGGGCGGGAGTGGCCCATTCGCTCGGCGAGCGCCACCGCGCAGCCCAGGCTGTGAAAGATGCTGGAGCATCCGGTCAACAGTGCTTCGCCGGAGGTCCCCGATTCGTTGGCGGACCAGTGGATCTCGCCGTGGACGCCCACTTGCAGGCTGAGCACGAAGTCGATACCGGCACGGACCGTCGGCCAGAGCTCGGCGGCGAACCCGGTATCGCCGGTGATCGTGAGCGCGTGCAGCACGCCCGTCGCGAGGTAGGCGCAGAAGTTGGCGTCGGCGTCGTGGTTCTCGATCACGCCCTGGCGCGTCTGCATCGGCCACGAGCCGTCGGAGCGCTGCGATTTCGCCGACCAGATATAGGCATCGCGTGCTTCGTCCCATAATCCGGCCACTGTGAGCGCCATCGCGGACTCGATGTGGTCCCACGGATCGGTGTGGCCGCCGGTGAACCAGGGGATCGCGCCGTCGGGTTCCTGTGCGGCCGCGATGGTTTCGGCGGTACGGCGGATGTCATGGGCCGAGACGACGCCGGGAACGGCCGGTAGGTCAACGGCCGTCACCGGACCGTCGGCCTCATGAAGTAGAGAGCCACCGACTTGCCCACCAGCGGATTCAGCAGTCGTTCCGTCGTGCGGGTCAGCGTGGGCGCCGACATCATGTCCCACACCAGCAATCGGTGATAGGCGCGGACAAGGGGGTTGTCGTCGTCGCGCACGCCCACCGCGCATTTGAGCCACCAGTACGGCGAGTGCAGCGCGTGCGCGAAATCCTGGTGGTCGTAGCGCAGACCGTGTGCGGTGATCTTGTCGCGGAGCTCGTCGGCGCGATAGATCCGGACATGGCCGCCCTCGTTGGCGTGATACTCGTCCGACAGCGCCCAGCAGATGCGTTCGGGCAGCCAGCGCGGCACCGTGACCGCCAGCGTGCCACCGGGTTTGACCACCCGTGCGAGCTCGGCGACGGCCCGGTCGTCCTCGGGGACGTGCTCGAGGATCTCCGAGGCGATGACCACGTCGAATTCGCCGTCGCCGTAGGGCAGATCGAGAGCGTCGCCGCGTACGGTCTCGGCCTTCGCGTACTCCGGTGCCTCACCCGCCGCGGCCATGGCCTCGAACATGACGTCCACGTCCGCAAGGTCGGCGGCGTTCTGGTCGAACGCCACGACGTCGGCGCCACGGCGGTAGGCCTGGAACGCGTGCCGCCCCGCGCCGCAGCCGACATCGATCACCCGCGTTCCTGGGCCGACGCGCAGGCGGTCGAAGTCGACAGTCAGCATGGGGTCTCCTGTGGGTTCGGGGAGTGGTAGCGCTCGATCGCCCGCTCGTAGACGGCGACGGTCTGCGCGGCGACGGCCGCCCAGCTGAACAGGTCGAGGACACGGTGGCGGCCCGCCGTACCCATCCGTTCCCGCCGCTCCGGGCTGTCGAGGAGTTCGCCCAGTACCCGGGTCAGCGCGTCGACGTCGCCGGGTTCGATCAGCTCCGCGCAGTCGCCGACCACCTCGGGCAGCGCCCCTGCCCGGCTGGCGACCAGCGGTGTCCCGCTCGCCATCGCCTCGACCGCGGGCAGCGAAAACCCTTCGTACATCGAGGGAATGCACGCGATCTCGGCCGAGGCGAGCAGTTCCGCCAGCTGTTCGTCGCTGACGCCGCTGACCGGGGTGACGATATCGGCGAGGCCGAGTTCGGCGATCAGCTTCTCGGTCGGCCCGTTCGGTTCCAGCTTCGCGACCAGGCTGAGCTCGACCTCGTGGTGATGACGCAGCCGGGCAAGGGCGTTGAGCAGATGCGCGATGCCCTTGAGCGGCTTGTCGGCACTGGCGACCGCGACGATCCGCCCACGCATCCGGGGCGTTTCGCGGGGCCGGAACAACGTGGTGTCCACGCCGAGGGGAACGGTGCGCAACTGACCGGGATCCACCCCGAAGTCCTCGGCGATATCCGCCGCGGACGAGGAGGACACGGTGATCAGGTCCGAAATCTGACGTGCCACCTGCTGCTGCATCCCGAGGAACCCATACCAGCGACGGACGAAAGGTCGCCGCCGCCACGGCGTCGCGGCCAGGTCCACCGCCCGGTCGCGGGTGATCGGGTGGTGGACCGTCGCGACCAGCGGTAGCAGGCGGGCGATGTCGAGCAGGCCGTAGCCGAGGCACTGGTTGTCGTGCACCACATCGAAATCCTGTGCGCGCGTGGCCAACAGCCGGGCGACGCGCAGGCTGAAGGTCCGGGGCTCGGGAAAACCCGCGGTCCACATGGTGGCGAGCTCGAGCAGGTCGATGCGGTCACGGATCTCGCGGGGATGCGGCGTGCGGAAGGGATCGTCGTCCCGGTAGAGGTCCAGACTCGGTACCTCGGTGAGCCGGACCCGGGGATCGAGGTCCTGGGGATAGGGCTGACCGGAGAACACCTCGACCTGATGACCGAGCTCGACGAGCCCCTGACTCAGGTACCGGATATAGACCCCTTGCCCACCGCAGTGGGCTTTGCTCCGATAGGACAGCAGGGCGATCCGCATCAGCGCGCCCCGGTCCCGTAGTCGACCTGCCAATGTTTGATGCCGTTGATCCAGCCCGACCGCAACCGCTGCGGCTCGGCCACCTGGGTCAGGTTCGGCATGACCTCGGCGATGGCGTCGAAGATCAGACCGATCTCGAGCCGGGCCAGATTCGCGCCGACACAGAAATGCGCGCCGGTGCCGCCGAAACCCAGATGCGGATTGGGGTCGCGCAGGATGTCGAAGCGGAACGGCTGCTCAAAAGCGTCTTCGTCGAAATTGGCGGAGCTGTAGAACAATCCGACGCGGTCGCCCGCACGGATCCGCTGTCCACCGAGCTCGGTGTCCGCGGTCGCGGTGCGCTGGAACACCGTCACCGGTGTCGCCCATCGCACGATCTCGTCGGCCGTGGTGGCGGGACGCTGCTGTCTATAGAGCTCCCACTGCTCCGGATGGTCGACGAACGCCTTCATGCCGTGGGTGATGGCATTGCGGGTGGTCTCGTTGCCCGCCACCGCGAGCAGGATGACGAAGAACCCGAACTCGTCCGAGCCCAGCGCCTCACCGTCGAGATCTGCGTGCACGAGTTGGCTGACGATGTCGTCTCGCGGGTCGGTGCGGCGCTGCTCGGCCATGTTCCAGGCATAGCCGAGGATCTCCATCGCCGCGGTCGACGAGGACTCGGTGGTCGTGGCATCGCCGTATTCGGGGTCGTCATAGTTGAGCATCTGGTTCGACCAGTCGAACAACTTGCGCCGATCCTGCTGCGGGACACCGACGAGCTCGGCGATCGCTTGCAGCGGCAGCTCGCACGCCACCTGCTCGACGAAGTCACCGCCACCCGTCTTAGCGTCCGCGTTC
>NZ_JBHXMY010000581.1:0-3660 GCF_042720195.1 Nocardia sp. NPDC058497
CGCGCGCGGGGCCCGCGGTGGGGCGGCGCCCCCCCGTCCGCGGGGGGCGCCCCCCGCCCCGGGGTGGAGGGCGGGTTGCCCGACTCACTCCAGGGCCCCCCGCGCCGAAACGCACCCGCGAGATCGCGTCGGCCTCGTCGGCCAGTCGGAGGGCAAGGTCCAGGTCAGCGGAGTAGGCAGCCACTCGGAAAGTGTATTTGCAACGCCGGCGTACTCGCGGTCGCGGGCCTGTGTTTTTTGGAGCGCTGGCGCGCTCGAGGTCGGGGCGTGCGTGGCCGGGTTTGGTGGAAAGCGGGCGATCCCGGCCAGGTGATCCGCCCTGGCGACGGACTCAGGCGGTGACCGCGGCCGACCGTGCTGCCACCAGAGCGCTTGTCCACCAGTGCAACTGGTCGAGCAGCGCCCGCGCCTCCGCCTCGAACCCCGCGGGCTCACGCAGCTCACCGTTCTCGTCGAAGAGCATGTAGTAGCGCGGGAACGAGACGTAATTGCGCACGGTATGGGCGTTGAGCTCGTTGAACACCTGGCGCAGGTGCTCGATGGCCAGCAGGCCGCCGGAGCCACCGCTGTAGCCGACGAAGCCGATGGACTTGGCGTCCCACTGGGTGTAATGCCAGTCGATGGCCGACTTCAGAGCGGCCGGGTAGCTGCGGTTGTAGTCGGGCGTGACCACGACATAGGCGTCGGCGGCGGCCAGCCGCTCGGTGAGATCGCTCATGCCGGCCGGACGCGGCATGTCGAGGTCGACCGCGGGCGGCACCGGCGGCAGCGCGGCGGGCAGCTCGGCCTCGGCCAGGTCGATGACATCGACCTCGAAGCGATCGTCAACCTGCTGTGCGAACCAGTTCGCGACCACCGGGCCGAACCGCCCCTCGCGGACGCTGCCGATGATGATCGCGAGCTTCAGTCGCTGTGCGGACATGGTGTCCTCCTCTGTCGTTGCTCCGGCCTGTTCGGCCGATGCGTCAACATTCACCCGCCCCGAACCTGTCAGGGAGACCACCCTGAGAGTGGTAGTGGCACGGCCACTCTCGGCGCCGCGCGGCTGGGTACCGTCGATCAGGTGAGCGACAACGAACTCGGGCTGTTCCTGCGTACGCGCCGCGAGGCGGTCTCCCCCGCCGAGGTCGGGCTGCCCGCGGGTCAGCGCAGGCGCACGCCGGGACTGCGCCGCGCCGAGGTGGCGATGCTGGCCGGGGTGAGCGTGGAGTACCTGATCCGGCTCGAACAGGGCCGCGACCGGCATCCCTCCCCGCCGGTGCTGTCCGCGCTGGCCGACACGCTGCGGCTGAGCCCCCGCGAACGCGTGCACCTGCACCAGCTCACCAAGGGCATGTCCGGTTTCAGCTGCGGTGCCGCCGAGAACGGCCCGAACCGCACCGTCCGGCCGACGATCCGCGCGATCCTCGACCAGCTCGAACCCGCGCCCGCCGCGATCACCAACCGCTTCACCGAGGTCCTGGCCTGCACCGAGGGCTACCGCAAGCTGATGGCGCCGAGCGGCCTGTTCGAGCAGGGCGAGCCGGCCAATGTCGCCCGGTTCGTCTTCACCCATCCCGGTGCGCGCGAGCTGTACCCGGACTGGGATTCCGCGGCCGACAAGCTGGTCGCCTCGCTCAAGCAGGGTCCGTTCCGCGCCGACCCGATGGTCGCCGCGCTGGTCGACGAGCTCACCGTCACCGCGGGTAGCGCCTTCACCGATCGGCTGGCCGCGCTGCCCGGGTTGCCGCCGTCGGGCGGGATCAACCGGATCAGCCATCCCGAGGCGGGCACGCTGCGCCTGGCCTACGAATCGCTGGATCTGTCCATCGACGACGACCAGTCGCTGTATGTCCTGCTGCCCGCCGACGAGGCGAGCGCGACCGCGCTGGACCGTCTGGTCGGGCGGCACCCCGGCGGCCTGCGCGCCATCGCGAGCTGACCCGCGCGGGCCCTGGCGGGTGCGCGTGTTTCCCCGTGTCGGAGCCGACCGGTAACCTTGGGAATCGTGCATCCTGACGTTATCGCCGACCTCGCCGAACTCGACACCACGCTCAAGACGGTCGAGTCGGTCCTCGATGTCGAGGAGCTACGTCGGCGCATCGACGAGCTCGAGCACCAGGCGTCCGATCCCGAGCTGTGGAACAACCAGGACCACGCCCAGCAGGTGACCAGCGAGCTCTCGCACGCCCAGAGCGAGCTGCGCCGCGTCGAGGAACTGCGCCAGCGCCTGGAAGACCTGCCGGTGCTCTACGAATTGGCCGAGTCCGAAGAGGGCAAGGCCGCCGAGGAAGCCACCGCCGACGCCGACAACGAGCGCGCCGCGCTGCGCGTCGACATCGAGGCGATGGAGGTGCGCACCCTGCTCTCGGGCGAGTACGACAAGCGTGACGCGCTGGTCAACATCCGCTCCGGCGCCGGTGGCGTCGACGCCGCGGACTGGGCCCAGATGCTGATGCGCATGTACATCCGCTGGGCCGAGCGGCACAAGTACGTCGTCGAGGTCTACGACACCTCCTACGCCGAAGAAGCGGGCATCAAGAGCGCCACCTTCGCGGTGAAGTCGCCGTATGCCTACGGCACGCTGTCGGTGGAGATGGGCACGCACCGGCTCGTCCGGATCAGCCCGTTCGACAACCAGGGCCGCCGCCAGACCTCCTTCGCCGAGGTCGAGGTGCTGCCGGTGGTCGAGACCACCGACCACATCGAGATCCCCGAGGGCGAGGTCCGCGTCGACGTGTACCGCTCCTCGGGTCCGGGTGGTCAGAGCGTCAACACCACCGACTCCGCGGTCCGCCTGACCCACATCCCGACCGGCATCGTGGTGACCTGCCAGAACGAGAAGTCGCAGCTGCAGAACAAGATCTCGGCCATGCGCGTGCTGCAGGCCAAGCTGCTCGAGCGCAAGCGCCAGGAAGAGCGCGCGCAGATGGACGCGCTCAAGACCAACGAGGGCGCGTCGTGGGGCAACCAGATGCGTTCCTACGTCCTGCACCCGTACCAGATGGTCAAGGACCTGCGCACCAACTATGAGGTGAACAACCCCTCGGCGGTGCTCGACGGCGACATCGACGGCTTCATCGAATCCGGAATCCGTTGGCGCATGCGGGAACAGGCCGACGTGTAACCACCGAGACCCCGCTGTAACCTTTCGGTGTGTGTTCGAGCGAACCGGTACCGTGCCATCGCAAGCCCCGTCGACTCTCGGCCGGGGCTAGGCGATGAGCGCCGTCCTCGCGATCAACACGGCCCCGGAGATCACCGGGTGGCTGCGGTCGAGCGGCCTCGAGATCGTCCTGCTGATCGTCGGCGCGATGCTCTTCGGCCGGTTCGCCGCGTTCGTCCGCGACCGGGTGACCACCAAGATCGACGCCGGTTTCCACTCGAGCGACGCGCTGGTCCGCACCGAAGCCGCCAAGCACCGACACGCATTGGCCCAGGTCATCACATGGGTGGTGCTGACCATCGTCTACGTGCTGGTCGGCATGGAGGTGCTGCGTAGACTCGGCTTCGCGGTGACGGGTCTGGTCGCTCCGGCGGCGGTGCTCGGCGCCGCGCTCGGTTTCGGCGCCCAGCGGATCGTCCAGGACATCCTGGCCGGGTTCTTCCTCATCACCGAACGCCCGGACCTGTCGCTTTTAAACAACACAGCTCCCCCCCCACCCCAATAAAACTCTGTGT
>NZ_JBHXMY010000582.1:0-3658 GCF_042720195.1 Nocardia sp. NPDC058497
GCGCGGGGCCCCCCCCCCCGCCCCCGCGGCCCCCGGGTCTCTGTGCCTCACCCCCCCCCCCCCCCCCCCCGGCGCGCGCCCCGCCACCGGACACAGCACCACGTCACCCAATCGCCAGCCACCGTCCCAGTTGCCGAGGCAGACCGGTGTCACTTCGCGAAGTCCGAATGTGGCGCGCACATGGTCGGGAGGTTCGACTGAGGTCACGGCCGTACCGTAACCCCGCCGCGGCGCGGCAACCCCGAAGGCACGCTGGCACACTCCACTTTGCGACCTCGCCGCAACCTTCGGCGAGGTCGGCAACAGTGCAGCTATCCGATCAGTAGACCGGCAGCGACGGATCGACCTGCTTGGCCCAGGCGACGACGCCGCCCTGCAGGTGCGTGGCGTCGGCGAAACCGGCGCGCTTGAGCGCGGCCAGCGCCTCGGCGGAACGGATACCGGTCTTGCAGTGCAGCACGATCGGCTTGTTCTGCGGCAGTTCGGCCAGCGCCTCGCCGGAGAGGATGCGGTCCTTGGGGATCAGCGTCGCGCCCTTGATGTGGACGATGTCCCACTCGACCGGCTCACGGACGTCGATCAGTTCGACCTTGTCCGCGTCCAGCAGATCCTTCAGCTCGGCGGCGGTGATCGTGGACCCGGCCGCGGCGGCCATGCCCTCCTCCGAGACAACACCGCAGAACGCCTCGTAGTCGATCAGTTCGGTGATCGGTTGGCGCTCGGGATCGCGGCGCAGCTTGATGGTGCGGTAGTTCATGTCCAGTGCGTCGTAGACCATCAGACGGCCGAGCAGCGTCTCACCGATGCCGGTGATCAGCTTGATCGCCTCGGTCACCATCACCGAACCGATCGACGCGCACAGCACGCCCAGCACGCCACCCTCGGCGCAGGACGGGACCATGCCCGGCGGCGGGGCCTCCGGGTACAGGTCGCGGTAGTTGATGCCACGGCCGTCGGGGGCGTCCTCCCAGAACACCGAGACCTGGCCCTCGAAGCGGTAGATCGAGCCCCACACGTAGGGCTTGCCCGCGAGGACGGCGGCGTCGTTGACGAGGTAGCGGGTCGCGAAATTGTCGGTGCCGTCGACGATCAGGTCGTACTCGCGGAACAGCTCGACGGCGTTGTCCGGCTCCAGCCGGATCTTGTGCAGGCGCACGTCGATCCCGGAGTTGATCTCCAGGACGGAATCGCGGGCACTGTCGGCCTTGGGACGGCCGATGTCGGACTCGCCGTGGATGACCTGGCGCTGCAGGTTCGACATGTCGACCTCGTCGAACTCGACGATGCCGAGGGTGCCGACACCCGCCGCGGCCAGGTACAGCAGGGCGGGCGAACCCAGCCCGCCCGCGCCGATCACGAGCACCTTGGCGTTCTTCAACCGCTTCTGACCGTCGACACCCAGATCGGGGATGATCAGGTGCCTGCTGTAGCGAGCGACCTCGTCCTTGGTCAGTTCCGCGGCCGGCTCGACGAGCGGCGGCAGGGACCCGTTGAATGACACGTCAGAGCTCCTGTGTGTATCGGCGGCATTCCTGGTACATGCAACTACATGCAACGTGCCGGGCCGCGCTGTTCTTCCCACCCATGGTCCCGTATGGGCCACCGCACTATCCGCGCGGGTACGGCCAGGGGTTGAAGCGGCAGGTCTTGCCGTCGGCGGGCACCACACCGTGCGGGTCGAGCAACGCGATGTCGTTGTTCTTGGTGCCGAAGGTCTGCTGCATCATGATCGGCGCGAGGCCGCCGTCGGTCTCGCACGGCTGATGCCCGTGGTAGCCGATGGCGTGGCCGACCTCGTGGTTGATCTGGTACTGCCGGTAGGAGCCGATGTCGCCGTCGAAGGCGAGCGCGCCACGCACCCAGCGCACCTCGGAGAGCACGACGCGGTCGATGTCGGCGTTGTAGCAGGACGAGTCGATCGGGATCTCGAATCCGCAGGCGGCGCGGGTGCTCTCGCGCGAGGTGAGCGAGAGCCGGAAGTCGGGTTCGCCGGTGTCGATGCGCTGGAAGCCGAAGCGGGGGTCGTGGGCCCAGCTCTTCGGGTTGGCCAGGGTCGTCTCGACCATCTTGGCCACGGCGGCGTCACCGCCGAACGGCGCGGTGTCGATGCCGTCCTCCACCTCGACGGTGTAGCGGAAGACGCGTTCGGTGCCGGTGCCGACCTGGGCGCTGGTGCCGGGCACCACATGCCAGGTGCCCGCCGCGCGATCGACGTAGTCGCCGCCCTCCGGCAGCGCGCCCAGCGGCAGGTTGGGCGGGAACTTCCCGTCGCCGGGTGGCGCGCCGATGATGCCGGACTGGGCCACCTTGGGGCTGAGCGCGCCGAAACCGGGATCGTTCGCGGCGGGCATCGGGTTCGCGCGCAGTGCGTCGACGACCACCAGCACGGTGACGGCCAGCAATACCGGCAGGGCGTAGGCCCGCCAGCCGTAGCGGCGGACGAACCGGCCGATAGCGCTCTGCTTCTTGGCGTCGCGCTGCGGGCTGCGCGGCCTGCCGTTGTCGGTGTCGGCGGGGTTCCAGCGGGCGCGCAACGGCTGCCGGGATCGGTCGGCGGGCTGATACAGCCCGAGCGGGTCGTAGACCTGCAGTTCTCGCCCTTCTGGCGCCGACGTCACAGAACCGGACTCGGTGGGTTGCGTGGGGCGAGCGACATCGCGCCCGCCGCCGGATGGTCGTTCCGGTCGGTCGGTCACCCCACCAGATTCTCACAGTGCGCAACCCCGCCCTCGCGGCGGCCGCAGCGGATCGCGCGGTTACGGCCCGGCGAACCCCTCGGGCCTGGTACTACATTTCCAGGGCGAAACTTCATGGGAACACCGTGCGGGTATCGTTCGTGGGATACCGGACCGAACACCCCTGGGCCGGGGTAATCGACAAAGAGAGCCGAGATGACAGACCTCGTGGACCGCATGACCTCGCGCCGATCGGTGCCGGAAACGGTCCCGGCCAAGCGCGGCACCCGGCTGCCCCGTGACGAGCGGCGCCAGCAGCTGCTGCTCGCGGCCAGCGAAGTGTTCGTGCAGCGCGGCTACCACGCCGCGGGCATGGACGAGATCTCCCAGGTGGCGGGCGTCAGCAAGCCGGTGCTCTACCAGCACTTCGCGAGCAAGCTGGAGCTGTACCTGGCGGTGCTGCAGAACTATGTCGACATCCTGGTGTCGAGCGTGCGCCAGGCGCTGCGCTCCACCACCGACAACAAGCAGCGCGTGCGCGCCGCCGTCGCCGCCTACTTCGATTTCGTCGACAACGAGATGCAGGGTTTCCGCCTCGTCTTCGAATCCGACCTGACCAGCGAGCCGCAGGTGCAGCGCCGGGTCGAGCAGGCCACCGAGGCCTGCGTGGACGCGGTCTTCGACCTGGTCGCCCACGACTCCGGCCTCGACCCCTACCGCGCCCGCATCCTGGCCGTCGGCCTGGTCGGCGCGAGCCAGTTCACCGCCCGCTACTGGCTCGAGGCCGACCGCCCGATCCCCAAGGACGAAGCGGTCGACACCACGGTCGCCCTGGCCTGGGGCGGCCTCAAGCACGTCCCGCTGCACCCGATCGGCTGAGCGACCGAAACAAACGAAGGCCTGTCAACCTGGGGTTTACATGCCGACACCACTGTCTCGTTAACACAACACCGACCCCACGAGACCGTAAATAATGTGGTAAT
>NZ_JBHXMY010000583.1:0-701 GCF_042720195.1 Nocardia sp. NPDC058497
GCTACGCGACCGAGGCCGAGAAGCTGCCGACGACGTTCCAGATGGTCGCCAATGGCATCGACCTGATGGAAGGTGCGCTCCTGCAGGCGAAGATGGCGATCGACAAGCCCAAAGAGCTGTCCCTCGACGGAAAGCTGACTGCCTGGATTCCGGACGGCGGAGTGCTCAAAGACGAGCAATACCGCATTGACGAGGCCGAGCGCGCCGCGCAGGAAATCCTGGAACGCGTGTACAAGCCGCAAGCTGTCACCGCCGACGAGAAGGCTCCGGTCCTGGCCGTGCCGAAGAATCCGATCGGTGACGGCGGCCTGCCCGTGGACACCGGCAACGGTGGCGGCTCGAACAATGGTGGCGGCAACGGTTCCACCGGCAACGGGGACCAGGGGACACCGCAGACCACTCCGCAGACGGCGACTCCACAAACCCCGACGACCGACACCCCGGACGACGACACCGACGACAACGCTGAGGACGACAGCTCCGGCGACGACACCTCCCCCGCAGCGGCGACACCTAGCACCGATCCGACCAATCCCGCTGCGACACAACAGAACCCAACAGCAACTCCGAATACCGGCGCCCCCGGTACCGGCACACCCGGTTCGGGCGGATCACCCGGCACCGGATCACCCGGCCTCGGCGCGACGGCGCAATCCCCCGGCGCTGGTCGCGCCGTACCCGGCTCATCGTCGGCGGGCACC
>NZ_JBHXMY010000583.1:711-3640 GCF_042720195.1 Nocardia sp. NPDC058497
CCGGGGGGGGGGGGGGGCCCACTCCCCGGCGCCCGGGCGCGCGCCCCCCCCCCCCCAGCCGCTGCGGGCAGGGCAGCCGCCGCTGGTGCGCGCGGCATGTCCGGCATGCCGGGCATGATGGGTGGCGGCGCCGGACGTGGTGGCGGGAGCGACGACGACGAGCACAAGACCCCGGACTACCTGATCCAGGATCGCGAACACGAACTCATCGGCCAGCTTCCACCGACACTGCCGCCGGGCGGGGTGATCGGCGCATGACCGCACCCGGCGTGCGCTGGCAGCTGGACGGTCTCGCCTTCACCATCGCACTCGAGGCGGTCGGCCGCGACCGGCTCCCCTACCCTTTGCGTTACAAGCCCGCATTCCCGGAAACCACCGAGGAATTCGCGGCCAGACGAGCACGCAGCGCGCAGCGCCTGCAACAGATCTACGACGAGTCCTTCCACCGCGCACTGGAAGTCCTGCTGGAACCGCGGACCCGCGTGGAGATTCAGGGGCTGCACGGACCGCAGCAGGATCAGGGCGTCGGTATTCACGCCGGGATTGTCGATTCCGAAGCCGTTGTCGCCGTGCAGTTCTCGGAACGCGATCGCCGCGGCGGAGGTGACATCGCCCTCAGCTGCCATCCCGCTCACGAGGTGGCGCAGGCGATCGTCGCCCACCTACCCCGCTGCGCCGGCGGAACCGAGCCCCGCTTCGAAGGCAGGCGCAGCGACCTCGACGCGCCGGTGTACTCCCGCCACCCCACCAAACTCTCCGACACCGAACGCCTGCAACGCTTCCTGAAACGCCCCCGCACCGGAACCGGCGAAATCACCGTCTACCCCGGCTTCGAGATCGACGCCCGCCCCACCGACGACGGCAGCGGTTTCCTCTGGCTGGACTACCCGGGCGACGGCCGCTACCTGATGCAACACCACGACACCGAGAACTTCACGGTCATCCCAGGCCCACCCGAGGAAATCGTGCGTCGCCTGCGCGCCCGCATCACCAGCGTCTCCGACCGCGCGGCCCGTGCCGGCGGCCACCTCCGTTAACCCGCGGGCAGGATCGCACAATGACCGAGTACAACGGGGAGACGAAACCTGCGAGCAGCCGGTCGCCACCGCGACGATCGTCGAGGTAGCGCACTTTGGTGCCCGACACAGGCGGTTGTGGTGCCTGGTGGCCCTTGATTTGGTGCTTACTATGGCATCAATCTGGTGTAGCATTGATGCATGGCGCGTATTAGTGTTGATGTCAACGAAGAGTGGCTCAAGGCTGCGCAAGAGGTTCTCGGCACGCCGACCAAGGTGGCCACGATCAACGAGGCGCTCCGGTCCTTCGCGGATCGCAAGCAGGCCGAGGCGATCCTCGACGCACTCGACAGCGTCGGGGTCGACGTCACCGACTCCGCGCAGGGGTGGCGGGCGGGTGGCCGCGATCTGTCACGCCTCGCCGAAGATGTGCGTCGAGACAACGTCGCCTGATGGCGGCGCCCGTCTATCTCGCCGATACCTCGGTTTTCGTCCTTCGGTCACGCCACGAGGTCGTGCGGAAACGCTTCAACGACCTGCTATTGGGCGGCAGACTCGCGGCCTGTCAGATGATCGCACTCGAATACCTCGACAACGCACCCGAAAGTTCAGGGTACGACACCCTCTGGCGTGCACTCCATTCCATGCGCTGGATCGACGTAACCACAGAGTCGATGAATCGAGCGATGGACGTGCACCGGCAACTGGCCGAGCGCGGTCACCATCGCAACTTCAAGCTCCCCGACCTGATCATCGCGGCGACAGCCGAACTCGGCGGTGCGACGGTTCTGCACTACGACACCGACTTCGACCGAATCGCTGAGATCACGGGTCAACCCACGGAGTGGGTCACCGAGCGCGGATCGCTCTGAGAGACACCGAACTCCACAGCCACCTCCCATGTACCAATTGCCGCATACCCCGTGGACCATCTGCCGCGGGATGCGTGGACCACCTGCCGCAACCTGGATGCAAACGGGCCGCCTCGGAGAATCTCCGGGGCGGCCCCTACGGGTGGGGATTACAGCGGGAGGACGTGGTGCTTGGGCGTATTGCGCTGGATCTTCTTGTCCTGCTGCAGTTCAAAGCTCGGCGGATTTCCAGCCGGGTGGTGACTGGTTCGAAGACCGGCTCACCGGAGGGGGTTCTGCCAACGCAACTCGGGAAACCGCGCGAAATCGGTGTCATTGGAGGCCATCTCCGCGTCGTATTCGATGGCGAGCGCTGCCAATTGAGCATCTGTCGTCAGATTGGCGCCAGTACCCACCTTCCGCAGAAGTTCGAAGGCGATGTCGACGTGACGCGGCCCGGGCACCAGATGATTGACGTTGGGCTGCTGCAGCCATTCGGTCACATAATCCAGCGCGGTCTCAATCGCCATCGGCGGGGACATCACCCGTGGGTTGGTCGCGATCCGGATGAAGCCGAAAACAGCAGGCGCGGCTAGCCCGACCTCCTCCCCTGAGTTGATGACCTCTTCCCACCATGAACGTGCTGCCTCATGCTGTGGATACACCGAGATTGTCGCGTAGAGCAAGAGGTTCACATCGGGGACGATCATCAAGCACCGCGCTTGTTCATCGACGCGATGATGGCTTGGTCCTCCAATTCATCGGCCATGCGGTTGAAGCCCGCCAAGTCGAGCCCGGGTGCGAGCGTAGCTTCGTGCACCCGCTGTTCGAAGGCCGCCTCCTGGGTGCGCGGCTGACTCAGCGCACGGCGCAGCGCATCGTTGATCACCTGCTTCATCGACGAGCGGGCACGGTGCACCGCATCCTCGACCAGCCGAGCGACATCGGCGTCCAGCGTGAGTGTGGTTCGCATGATGACATCATAGTGCGCAAAGTTACAGGCATCAAGATGTCTCCCCTGGTCAGCGAAGCGGAACGCACGTGGCAAGGCCGCCTCGGAGG
>NZ_JBHXMY010000584.1:0-1943 GCF_042720195.1 Nocardia sp. NPDC058497
TGCCCTCGCAATCCGGGGGGGGATTTCGTCGTTTCCGCTGTTCCTACGCTAATCCCACGTTCATTACCGTCGTCCTCGTGCCCAAGGGTGTATCGGCACCGCTGTTCAGGCCGCAGTGATGCGCTTTCGAGATTCCCGAGTGGCTCGACCTGAACAAGCACCCAACCGAGGACGCGATCGGCGCCACATTTCCGCACCTGGTCCCCACACCACCCGGCAGTGAACTCGGCTACCGGTACGCAACCCGCCGGAAGATCGATCCGAGCCTGGTCCAGGTGAGGTCGTCTTCGGAAACTGCATGCGGCAGTGGCGCGAAGGGTGGGCACCGCACCGCTCAACTGTGTCGAGCCGCCCGCAGCCCATTCACGTAGGCCGCGACGATCCGCAGATCACCCTCGGACAGTCCGGACAGATCGACAATCCCTTCATGGCCCGGCGGCCGCGCGTGCACAACCTCGACGGGGTCCAGCCCGGCCTGTTCCAGCAGTGGTAGAGCATCGAGCCCGACAGCTTCGGCCATCGCCTGCAGTGTTTCCGCCGTGGTGCTGGCGGGCACCTTCTGCCCGCGCTTGTACTGGGTGCCGTTCTCGACCTGCGTCCACAGGCTGGTACTGATCCGTGCTGCCTTCGCGGCGCGGTCCATCGACATCTCGCGCTCCTTGCGAGCAAGCCGCAGGGTGGCGCTGACCTCGGGCGGGACCACCGCGCTCCGTTGTCTCACCATGTTGCGATGGTAGCAGATTGTTTGCACTGATGCATGAAGTGCATGTAGCTACGACGTGCACTTCTGAGCACCGAAAGAGGGCGCTACTGGTGGTCGATAGCAACAGTGGCTCGCGATAGTGATTGTGATGCAACCCAACTGGGTACCCGTGTGTGCCGCTCCAGCTTGACAGACGCGGTGCAACAACGTTGCATACAACGGGTGTTGAATTGTGGGTCTCGGCAAGGGGGGTCCACTCGACGCCACCCCGGCGCGCAACCTCTACCGGCCATGCAGCGCCGGGGTGTGGCCAGGGTTCCGACCTGCTATCGATCGAAGGAGTAAATACATGGGCACGAGCGATGCCGTGACGGCGTCGAACCGCATGCGTGAGGATTCGTGCGGTGTGACCCCGTTGGACAGGTGGATCGACGATGCGCACCTGTTCCTGGATCGAAGTGCCGCCCGCGACCTGGCGCAGATGCTCGGCGACATCCCGGACCTGGCCGAGGATCTGGCGGATGCGCGCACGCGGCAGACCCGGTTCGGCGCGGTCGACTACCGAACGCGCGATGGTGCCAGGGAGCAGCGACTCCCCTTCAATCCGGCGGCGGCGCGGGTCGAAGACGAACTCCGGGCGGTCTTGGTGTCGTGGGTTCGATTGGTGTGTGAGCAGCGCGATTTCGCATACGACGGCGCGTCGACCATCGCCGGTCTGGCGGAGTGGTTGCAGCACAACATCCTTGCCTTCGCCATGACAGAGGGGGTCGAGGGCGCGCCGGTCGAGATCGCCGCCGCGATCGAGGCTGCGGTAGCAGTCGTGTGCCCGCCCGCCGATGTGGCCGACGCCGATGCCGCGTTGGTGCTGCGTGCCAGGGCGGTACGCCTCAATGCCACCGGGATCGGCAAGCTCGCGGAGCAATTGGGTGATGGCTATCGCAACTTGACCGCACGTCGAGTGCGCACGCTCCGCGAGGCGGGCTTGGTCCAGCCGGTGCCCGGTCCCTGGTCGCCTGAATGGCCCGAGCTGTTCGTGGTCGGCGAGGTCCTGGATGCGCACCGGGCCCTTCCGGCGCGGAAGCGCGCGAAAGACATGTAGCGCATTCAGCACCCCAGCGGGGCGTCGGCCGATTGTGGCCCGCGCCCCCCTGTCGATTAACGCGTAAGATGCGCATCTGCACACCGACAACCCGCACAATTCCTATCGCCCGTCTAAAAATAGTAGACCGCGCGGTGAGGG
>NZ_JBHXMY010000584.1:1953-3640 GCF_042720195.1 Nocardia sp. NPDC058497
CGCGGGGGCGAGCGCGCGTTATCTCTGTGTCTGTCTCCCCCCCGCGGGGGCGGGGGGGGGGTGGGGGGCGCGCCCCCCCGCTGTCGTTGTCGGCGTACGAGCCGCATCAGCACTCCGACACCGCGCAGAATGCCTTACGCCGGACTATATTTCGTCGACCGCGTGGTGTGGGCCGGTTCCGCAGACCCGCTCTCACCAGCCATTTCATGTGATGTGGGGCGGTGGGTTGACAGGCCGTGGCCGATGTTGCAAGATAGTCGCAGCGGGGTTTCGCATGCCCAAAAACTGGCGCACGCAGCAGATTGCGGTCCGACGATCGTCGCCTCCTCAGATCCTGACCAAGGCTCAGGTTTCGCCCGACGGTAGAGTGGGTTGGTGCTCTCGACCGAGGGTCTGTTCATTTTGGCTGCTGGGTGAGGTTTTCTTGTGTCAGGTGCATTCGATGCGTTCACTCCCGACGACTCGGGCAACTCGGCGGATGAGCAGTCCCGCCAGGGTGGCGGCGGATCTTTCCGCAGCGTGGACAACCCGGTACCGGTGAGAAGGAACCAGTCCGGTCACGTCGACCTGGCGGATATCTGCGTAGAAGACCTGCAAGTGGTCGCCGGCGCAGTTGATCGGTGGCGGTCGTTACGACCGCCGTTCATTGTGGCACATCACATCGCGCGGTGAATTGACATCTGGCATCCAATCTGACCGGGCAGTCGGATGCGGCAGATCGTGGCCATCGGTAAGTGTGAGAGTTGTGTGTCCCCATGGGTGTTGAAGGTGAGTCGGATCCCGTAATGCCTGACCGACAAGATATTGCATTGCAGCGCAACGGGTTCAATGCCCAGGAGGTTGCGTTCAACCAAGGCATCAGGGTCGATTCGGTAGTCGTGTTCGACTTCGTCTCGTATTGGTCTGTCGTAGATCGCGCTGTCTTGATCCAAGCCGATCTGTCGGGCCACGTCAGGAACGAAGTGATCACGCACTCCGTCGCTCACATCGAGATAGCCGAATCGCTCGAACTGGCAGCAGCTCTCGATGGTGAGCTGTGGCGCGGCCGGATCGAGATGAAGGTGCACCACGTCGTCGCCCGGCGTCTGATCCCGCTCGGCGACCTGCGTGATGCGTTGGAGGTGGGCAGTAACCTTTCCGACGTAGCAGCAGTGCTCGGTGTCACCGAGTTTCTCCTCGGATGGCGCCTGCAGCACCTGACGGACGAGGAACTGGCGATGATTCCGGCTCACCTGCTGAATCGTCTCGGCTGGCTACCCGGCATGACCTCCGAGTACCCGTATCTGTGCCTGTGGCCGGCATCCAGTTCCGGCGAGATGCTGCGCCGGTTGGCTCCCGGCCGACACCACAAATAGTCATCACCACACCTGTCCAGCCCTCGTTCCGATACGGAACGGGGGCTTCGTCGTTGGCGCACCAGCGCCGCCCATAGAGCTCATGCGGCTGCCCCCGGAAAGAACACTTCGATCGCCAGCGGGTTGAGAGCCTGCCGCATGCCCGCCCCTGACGCGCCCGTCTCCCGCAGCACTTCCGCGGTGGCAGACGTCGTCGCAGCGCAGGGGCGAATCGGGGGGGGGGGGGGCGGGCGCGCGGCGGCGGGGCGGCGCCCCCCCCCGCGAGGATGAGTGTGAGAAAAGAAGAGAGAGTTGGGGACTCTGTGTATGATCGGCCCCCCGCGCCCGCGCGC
>NZ_JBHXMY010000585.1:0-3633 GCF_042720195.1 Nocardia sp. NPDC058497
TGTCGGGGTGGGGGGTGTGGTGGTGTTCGCGGGCGCGACCTGCTTGTTGCAGGCCGGAGACGGATCCGGCGACGCTGAGCGCACCGGAGACCAAGCTGGGGGCCGACGCTGCGACGTCGGAGGCGAGGTCGCGGTCGAGGACGGATTTCTGGGCGAATTCGGCGTCGGAGTGACGGGTCGGGTCACCGGCGGTGGCGCGGTCGGTCAGGGGTCTACCGGCCGCGTCGAACATCGCGGGCTGCTGGGCGGAGACGGGGGAGAAGGTGAGGCGATCGGCCGGGCCTGGTGTGGGGGTGAAGGTGAGTCGGTCGCCGCGTACCGGTGTGGGGGTGGGGTTTTCGGTGCGGATGGAGGCGATGCGGTCCAGGGCCGGGTTCATCGCCGATCGCAATGCTGTCGCCGCGGTCGGTGCTGGCGTGGTGGGGCTGAATTTCAGTGGTGTGCGAGGGTTTTCGGTCGCGGACGTGCCAGCGGCCACTTGCGCGCGGGGGAGGTCGGGGGTGTTGGCGGCGAGTATCCCGGGGTAGACCGCGGCGGAGGCCGCTTGCCAGTTGACGGTGGGGGTGAGGAGTTTCACCACTTCGGTGACGCCGGAGGTCAGCCCAGGCGCCAACGCCATGAAGGAGGCGCGTTGCAGCGCGACCCAGGAGGTGAGGTAGTCGCCGAACGCGGCGACCAGGTTCGGCAGGGCGTCCATGATGGCCAGGACCGACGGCACCGCGGCCACCGCGGACAGGCCGAGCCCGGCGAACGACACAGCCGAGGACAAGCTGGCGGCTTGGGCGGACAGGCCCGCGGCGGCGCCACCGAGTTCGGCTGCCGCAGCGGTGATCTGCGGGACCACGGTGGTGACGGCTTCGGTCAGGGCGGTGCTGAGTTGACCGGCGGCTGTTTGCGCGAGGGGTGTGAATCCGGCGAGGGCGCCTTGCAGGTGAGGTAGTGCGGCGGTGACGGCGGGCACCAGTGAGTTCAGGGTGTTCGCGGCGGCTTGGGTGAGGGCGGGGATGGCCTCGGTGAACGCGGCCAAGGCCGATTGGGCGGCGGATTGTGCGGCGGGCGCGACGCGCTCGACGAGTACTTTCGCGACAGCGGGTGCGGTGGCGGTGGCTTCGGCGGCGGCCGAGACCAGTGCGGCGGCAGCCGAACTCAGTCCGGAGAAGAACCCGGCGATGGCGGCGGCTCGGTCGGTGTGTGTGGTCGCCAACGCCAACGCGGCGAGTGAGTTCGCGGCCGAGGTCAGTGCTGAGGCGGCGGAGGTGAGTGAGGAGGCGGCGCTGGCCAGCTTCGCGCCGGCGCCGGGGACCGCGACATCCCAGGCTGTGCCTTGGGCAGCGATCGAGGGTGCGACCGCGCCCAGGGCTGAGGCGAGGACCGACATCGCTTGCTGCGCGGGGGCCAGCACCGGCGCAACAGCTTGCTGGATCGGGGACAGCTGTGGCTGTTCGGGCGCTGCCGGGGGAGCATCAGGCCCTGTGGTCTCCGACTGAGGTTGCTCCCCGGCGGTAATGTCGGCGGCGGACGCGTCCGGTGCTGTGGCGGCTGACGGCGCTTGTGCCCCAACAGGAGTATCGGGGGCATCCGGAGTTGTGGCGGCTGACTGTGGTTGCGCCTGTGCAGGAGTGTCGGCAGGGTCGCCGGAGGCGGCTGACTGCGGTTGCGCTTGGGCAGGAATGTCGACAGGATCGCCGGATTCGGCGGGAGCACCTGACTGTGGTTGCACCGCAACGGGAGTCGTGGAGGCGGTTCCGGTGGTGGCGGCGGGTTCGGCCAGCACGGGGAACAGGGTGTGTTCGTCGGGGTGTACCGCCAGCACGGTGTCGTCACCGTCGCGACGCAGTTCGACATCGACCGCACGGCCCAACGCGTCGTAAGCCCTGGGCGTGGTGACCGATTCGCCCTCGGTCAGGCCGTGCAGGACCGAGTCCGGGTGGGCGCGCAAGGGGGTGCCGGTGTCCTCGATGAGGACGAATCCGCGGTCGTCGGGGCCGGTGAGTTCCCGGTGACCGGGCCCGGGGGCGAGCAGGCCGGTGAACTTGACTTCGCCGCGGCCGGTGGTGTCGGTGAACCGTTCGGCACCGGGTTTGCGATGCTTGGGCCGCGGGTTCGTGACGGTGCCTGCGGCGCCGGCGAAGATTCCGAGCCCACCGGTGTCGAGGAGCATGCTGCGTTCGACGTCGACGGCGCGACGCTCAGGGTCGGTGACGAACTCGCCGGTCGGCAGGAGCGTGACTTTCCAGCCGAGATGCTCGGCGAGGAGCTTCGTCGGCATCGAGGCGAAAACTATCTCGGCTCGGGTCGGTTCACCCACGATCGAACCGGGGATCCGCCGGTGGACTCCGCTGCCAACGATCGTGTCGAGGAGCGCGCCTTGTAGTTCGGCGTAGCGGCCGTAGTCGTGGGCGATGAACCGGCCGAACGTCCCGGCGACGGTGCCGACGACCCCGGCCGTGGCCGCGACGAACGGTGCCGCCGCGGCGACCGCGCCCGCGGCGAGCGTCACCTGCGGGCCCGCGACCGAGCCCGGGCCGGCGACCAGCCCGGCGATGGTGCCGACCGCACCGATCGCCGAGGACGCGACCGAACCGACCGACGGCGCGATCGCCGAGGCGGCGTCTCCGATGGCGAGCATTCGTGCCGCGAGTTCGGTGGTGCGCAATCCCAGCGAATCGGCGGGGTCGCGGACGGGTTCCATCGTCGCGCGCACGATCCGGGACAACGTGAGATCGATGTGGGCGGCCATCGGGTTCTCGGTGAACCGGTGCGCGGCCAGTGCGTGGATGTCGTCGGCGCATTCGGTGGTGGCTTTGGACAGTTTTCGTTGCACGTCACCGGCTTGACCGCGGATCAGTCTCCACCGCTGCAACAATCGGCGGCCCTCGTCGATCGCGGCGGGATTGATGTTGGAGATGATGTTGCCTTGGCGGGCGTTCTCGACGAACTCCTGCAGGTCCCGATATGCCCCGGGTGCTTCGGTGGCGATCGGTTCCATCTCCGCCTGCAACCGAGCCAACTCCTGCCCGAAACCATCCAGAGCCTGACCGAGTTTCCGGTAGACCTCGCCGATCAGATGCAACCGGTCGACGAGTCGTTCACTCAGGATCGCGGCATACATGTCGCCCTCGACACCGATGAACCGCGACACATCGAACATCTCGATCCGTGACCCGGCCCCATGCGTACGATCCGCGAAATCCGACCAGCGTCTGGTGGTTTCGGCGATACGTTCCGGTTCACCGTCGATGATGAACAACTCCGCCGGAAACGGGCCGGTCAAAACCGCCAGGAGCCCGTTTTCCGACTCTGCTTCCTCGATCGCGGTCTGCGCCCACACCGCATCGATCCCGCCGAAACCTTCGACGCGCTCCACATCACCAAAGATGCTCACTGAAACCAACCCCCGAAATTCAGGACCGACACAACGAATCCGCCCCTGCGTCAGCGAAAACCGCAGCTGCACAAGAAATAGGAGAAATCAGCCGGTCACCGGACCGGCGTTGAAAGAAGCTGATTACCGCAGCGGCGGCGAGGAGGGGTCGGAGCCGCCGAACAACCCCGCACCCGCATCGTCGGCGCGGCGCGCCGCAGCGGCCAGCGACCGTGTGCACTCACCGAATACACCGATGTTGTCGACTA
>NZ_JBHXMY010000586.1:0-3614 GCF_042720195.1 Nocardia sp. NPDC058497
GTGTATAAGAGACAGCGTTTCGCCTGAAAGTGTCGGTGCCCACTTGTACTGTCGGATCCATGCGCGAAGCGCGCAGGCAGGCATTCAGGCAAGGCGGTGCTGTGGTGGTACGTGACTGGTATGCGAATCGGGCGCACCGAGGTGATCAGGATCCGCGGTTCGATCCAGAGAATGACGATCCACGAGACCCATTCGAGTTCGGTGCCGTACAAGACCAGCGCCCCGCTCGTAGTTCCTGGCATGGGCCGAAGAAGCCCAGCGTAGCGGCGGCTGGCCGAAGCTCACGTCCGAGGGGAATCCGCGGTCGGCAGAAGGTGACGCAAGCTACCGAAGAGCTTACACCGGACATGGTGTTCAGATGGGAGACGTTCGCCAGGGTATGGCGCGCACGGAACCCGCATGGTTCGGCACGCGAATGTCGCGTCGCAGCCCACGCGAAGGGGCTTGACTACGTCAGCAAGCGTATGGCGGCACGATATTGGTCGACGCACAGTGCCTCGCGGCCGAGTTCCGAATCTGTCAAGCAGCGCGGCGGTTCCATCGAGAGCAACGTAGTCGGTGTGCTGCGTGAGGATCCAGAAGCGACCACAAAGGACTATCAGCGTGCGCTCCGTGCTGCAGGATTCGGTGAGGTAGACCGCGCTGACATAACCGCCGCATTCCAACGTATTAGAGCAAGGAAAAGCGTCAGCAAGAGCCGGTCCGGAACGGCGAATCCGAGAAAATCGCCATTGTCCCGGCAGCGATCGGCCGATGACAAAATCCGGACCAAGAGGGCTGCAGTTGTCCACTCTGCAGACCGGTGTCCATCCTGTGGTGTTGTGCCGGACAAGCTCAGCGGTGCCTGTCGCTGTGGATGATGTTTCGTACCGAGGTCTGTCCCGTAAGTTGGTGAGCGGCAACGGTATCGTGTCACCGGTGGTGATCTCGGCGGCCGACCCGGTGATGGTGGAGTTGTTCTCGGGCCTGCGGCCTCGCATGTTCGCCCGCCTGATCACCCAGTTGCGGCGCGAGGGGACCGACCGGCCTTTGCGAGGCCGACCCTGGGGATTATGTTTCGAAGATCGGGTGCTGCTGTGGCCACCTACTGGCGGTCCAACCTCACCATGGGTCAACTCGCGGCGGTGTTCGGAGTGTCGAAGTCGGCCGCGGCACTGGTGATAGAGGACCTGGGACCAGCGTTGGCGCTCCGTCCCCGCGCCCTATTTCCGCGTGGTGCTGTGTTGATCGTGGACCGAACCCTGGTCCCGACCCTGATCACAAGGTGGCCGCGCAGAGTATGAACTACCGGTACTCCACCAACCACCAGGTCGTTATCTACGCCGACACCGAACTCGTCGTCGCACTCGGGCGGCCGTTGCCGGGGAACCGCAACGACTGCCGAGCCTGGAACGAGTCCGGTGCCGCCCTCGCCTGCCGCAACGCGGTGGTGATCGCCGACGGCGGCTACCAGGGCACCGGTCTGATCATCCCGCACCGCCGAATACCCGGTGTCGAGCTACCGGAATGGAAACAGGACCACAACAAGTCCCACCGCAAGGTCGGTGCCCGCGTCGAACACGCCTTCGCCCGGATGAAGAACTGGAAGATCCTGCAGGACTGCCGCTTACGTGGCGACGGGGTGGCTGTAAGGGACATCGCTTATGGCTGACCACCTTGCTGCTGGTCGGCCCAGTCCAGAAACTGTTTCACGGTGAAAATCGGCTTGCCGTACTTCGCTGCTGTACGACCCTTTGTTGACATCGTCCCGGTCTCGGCAGCGATCAAGGCATCGCAACGCTTCTTGGTGATGGACTCGACCGTCTCGAGGCCGCACTGCGCGGCGACGGACTTCAGTTCGCTTCGAGCCAGTTCCTTGCCGGAGTCGTCGAAGGCTGACCCCGTGAAGCAGACCCGGGCCCCGGGTATGAGGGCTACGGCGATATCCAGTGTCTCGGAGTAGGTTTCGGCGCTGAGAAGGGTTTGCCCCAAGCGGAGCTCGAGGTCACGCAGCATCAAGCGAGTGTGGCCGTCTACGTGGCTGGTGTTCACCTTCGAGACGAGGTGTGCTGCCAGGACGGCTTCGGGGCTGGTCGCCGAGGAGCCAGTGGCTACGGTCTGGAAACAATCAGGTCGCCCGCCGCGCGTCATGAGGTAGCCGGTGCGGCTGTCGGCCCGAGGAAATACGTCAACCGTCGCACCCATGAAAGGAAGCCTCCGCCGCGCAATTTCACGCGCGGCTCGAGCTCGATCCAGTGCTTGCGGAGCGTTGAGCTGAGCCAGATCGGCAGTCGACAATTCGTCGGTATCGAGGTCGATGCCGAGCGGCATGGCAATCACGTAACCATGGCGCTTGAGTTCGTAGTCGAGGTTGCGGAGTTGGTGGTCGATGTCGACACCGACCGGTGTTCGGCCGGCGAGGTGCGGTGCCAAAGCCGCCCACGCTTCGGTGAGCAACGGCGCCAACTGTATATCCCCGGCTGTGATGTCGTAGACGGCGCGAGCATCGCCGAGGTCGCGAGTGGGGTTGACCAGCGTCGTGAGCTCGGTTCCGTCGTCGGTGACCAGGGCGATCTCGACCGGCCGCGGCCGCCACATGCGTCCTTCGTCGCCGACTGTGCAGATTCCGAGGTAGGCATTCCCGCGTGACTGGACGCGAGGTGGTCCCGAGAGCAGGAAACGGCGGATCCGCAGGTCAGTCTTGAGATCGCGTGGTTGGACTTCCCGCTTCAGTACCAAGCCGTCCATCGATGTGCAGCGGCTGAGCGCCACGTAGAGCTGTCCGTCGGCGAAAGTGCCGCCACTGAGGTCGACGACGAGTCGGTCGAGGGTTTGACCTTGGCTCTTGTGAATAGTGATGGCCCAGGCGAGTTGGAACGGCAGCTGAGTGTAGGTGCCGATCACTTCGTGTCGCAGAACGCCGGCGTCGACCACCGGTCGCGTGATCTCCCAGGTGTGTGGAGCGATCTTCACTTCCCGTCCGCTCGGGAGCGCGACCGTCAAATTCGGTGTGCCCTGCTCGACGTGGTGTCCGGTGATCCGTCCGATCGTGCCGTTCACCCACCGGTCTGCCGGATCGTTGGTGACGAGCATGATTTGGGCGCCGACCTTGTAGGCGAGCCTTTCTGCGATCGGGCGCTCGAAGCCGTCTACGTCACCGGTGGTGATGGCGATGTGCTGAAGTTCTTGCCCTGGCACGCGACCGAGCATTTCGCGGTTGCGTGCCTCGGCGATTCGGTTGGTGGTGGCCAGTGTCAGCCAGAACTCGTCGACTGGCGGCTCGAACGTGGGGTTGGTTCGCGAATTCAGCTCGGCGCGCGCAACTTCCAGGAGGGAGCCCTCGCGGACCTCGTTCAGGATTTCGACCAGCCGAGTGTCACCGATCTGTCGGAATACGGTGGTCAGTTCGACCAGCGGGAAGTGTTCGCGGTCGTAGTGGTCAGCGGCGAAGAAGTACGGCGATTCGTACCGCTGCTCGAAGTACGCCTTCTCACTGTCGGTGACCACGGGCGGAAGCTGGTACAAGTCTCCGACGAGCACCAATTGCACTCCGCCGAAGGGGGTTCCGCGGTTGGGGCCGAACCTTTCGAGCGCGATGGCCAGACAGTCGAACAGGTCGGCCCGCACCATGGACG
>NZ_JBHXMY010000587.1:0-3604 GCF_042720195.1 Nocardia sp. NPDC058497
TCCGTCGGGACGAATGATTTGCGGAATCAATGCGACAAAGAATACTGCTGCCTTCGGATTGAGGATATTGCACAAAAACCCCCGCCAGGCATTACTTGCCAACCCTGCCTTGTTGATCGCCACCGGAGCCGGTGCGTCGACTGTCTCATCAGTGTGTCGACGGGCGGCAAGCAACGACTGAATACCAAGGTATACCAGGTATATTGCGCCGACGATCTTCACGACGGTAATGGCTGTCGCGGTTGTATCCAACAATGCGGAGACTCCCGTCACCGCGGCTACCACCCATATCGCAACGCCGACCACGACACCCGCCGTCGCGGCCACGCCCGCAGACCAGCCCGTCAAAGCGCGGCTAATGATTACCGCCATATCAGGCCCAGGAGAGATGGCTACGAAAAGCATCACACCTGCGAACGCGGCATACTGTGCGAGAAAAGACATCAACAGCTCCTAATGGAGGGAAACGAAATTTCGGGCACGCACAACAGCAGCGTCTCTATCAAACCTAACCCCCCGATCCAGCGTGATGTCCACCTCGCTTTACCAGCGCAAGAATAGCAGCGCTCACAACCGAGTTCAACCGCTGCCGAGCATTTGCTGGACTCGCTTTTTGAGCACCGAGCATCACCGTCAGCCATGCCATCGACCTTCCTACTAGCAAGCGTGAGCCGAGCAACGAGATGGCCATTGATTAGGCCAGATTCCGAGAATACCGATCCGTTGAGGCGCGGGCCCCTCCGCCTGCCGGTAGGAGCGCTAGGAGGTTGCGGCTTCATCGGAGGGCATACCGTACCTTGCGGTTCGTTAGATGTTCGTGAGATCAATCCACTTCCGAACGGCAGGAGTATGCGCGGGGTGCGCCGGACACGTAGGGACGGAACGCAACCGGGCTGGCACCGCTCGTGCGGCACATCGCACAGTGGGCACGTGTCGCCGCCAGCCCCGAACGTGACCGTGGCCGAACGTTCTTGCCGCCATTGACAACTCGGAAGTCGTCAATAAGAGTGTTTGAAGGCGAGCGATTGCCAACTGCAGCAACTTATAACGCCCCCTGTCCACGTTGCCGGGGGAATCTCAGAGGGGGACCAATATGCTTTATGCCTTCGGGTTCGACAGGATGGGAGTCGTGATCAGCGACATGTACTTCGTGACTTCGGCGGGCGCAAAAGGCCACGATGGTCCGGAGCACGGAGTCCGACTGGAACTGCGCTGGTTGGAGGCTGGCGAACTGAAAGGAACAATCTATTCGGCCCGGCCGATCGCCGTTGCGGAGCCGATCTGGCGTGCCGACCTGCTGGAGTCGGTTGACGGGCGCCCGGGAAGCTTCGATCGCGTCCATCATCATCCGTGGTTCGATGGCTGGAATGACTGTGAGCGGGTCTTCGACTCCGAACTGTCCGCCGATCCGTTCGGATGGTTGGAGCGCCAACTGTCAGACCTCCCGAACCTGTTGGCGAAGGCTGGGGTCGACGTGGGCGCTGTAACCCCGGGCGACCTGGTTGAATTGCCGCGCGCAGCGGCTGAAATCGTCGACGTGACCCGACGGGTATGGGCCAGGGTCCAGGCAGGGGAGCTAGGCCGAGCACCAGAAGGGCCAGTAGAAGATTTCATCCGCGCCAGCTGGCTCTGAGACCTGAGTCGAATCCCTGCGGCTCAGACGATCTCGGCACCAGGCCGACATACGGATGGTCGGTGTCCGTCCGGGCGCGTCCGTCAGGCCCCGCGGCGCTCAAGCTGGTGGGCATCCCACGCTCGCAGGACAGCCTGCTCACGGTCTGGGCAAAGGCCTAGCTCCCCTGCACGAACGTGGGCGATCGGGGCGCCACCGCAGGTGAGCCATTCCCAGGTATCGCTAACAGTGTCGCTGAGCGGGCGACAGATCAGACCCTCCACACGAGCACGCTGCGAATCAACCGCCCAGGTTCCTCTGTGGGTTCGCCACAACGGCAGCTCCTTCCACTGCGAGACACCGTGTGCCTGGAGCCAATCCTCGTCAGTGACCCATTCGATCCGAGCTTCGCCATCGGCGGCCACTCGGTTACACGCCTCAAGGAGGTCCCCCATCGTGTCTATGCCCGATGCCGTGACATTCCAGGTCCCGGATGACGTACAAGCATGCAGAGCGAACTCTGCGACGTCGCGCACATCAACCGGCTGAATGGACCGTGAGGGGCAACCAGGCCCCAGCACACGCCCGCCGCGCTGCATCCGTCGCAACCACCACTCGAGACGGCCGACATACTCAAGGGGACCCAGAATGACGCCAGGGCGCAGGATTGCGGTGCGCTCTGGCCCGAAGGTCTCCGTGACTGCCCGCTCGCATCCGGCTTTGGTGATGCTGTATTGGGATGGCCTTGGATCACCAGCATGGCTGAAGTCCGGGCCGGCATCTGCCGGGCACTCCAGGACATCGGAGGATTCGGTCAGTGGCTTCAACGGCCATCCCGAATACACAGCGACAGTCGACACCAGCACGTAGCGTTCAACGACTGGTTCCAGTGCACGAGCGAGCTGAAGCGTTTCGCGCGGAACGTAACTCGATGTGTCAATGACCGCATCCCAGGTGCCGGCGCTGGCCAATCGAGCGATGTCGGCGGGGTCGGTTCGGTCGCCGTAGAATACGGTCACACCGTCAGCGTCTGTACCGCTGACCCCGCGCCGGAATGTGGTGACCTCAGCGCCCAGAGCGACTGCGGATTCCGCGATCGTTCGGCCGAGAAACCATGACCCGCCCAGGATCAGCACACGTGTCGCGTCGACCATCCTCACAATGCTCCCGGTCGCTCTGCGAGCCGAGCTATCAGTGCTGCAAGCAGGGCGACGCGCTCAGGCATCGTCGTGATGACGACGTTTTCGCCGCGCCCGTGCGGGTGACCGCCGATGGCACCGAGTCCATCGAGCGTCGCTATCCCGAGCCCTGCCGTGAGGTTGCCGTCAGAAACTCCGCCGGATCTGACCGGCGCCGGAAGACTAATCCCCAGCATGGAAGCGGCTTGCTCGGCTTCGGCGAGCGCCGTTAGCGCCGTCTCCTGTTCGAAGGGACGGCGACGTATTCCGCCAGTCACGATCACCTGCGCCCCTGGAAGATTCGGAGTGAGTTCGGACATCAGGCGATCGACCTTCTCCAGTTCTGCAGTCGTCCACGACCGTGCCTCGACGCGCACATGAGCACGTTCAGGGACGGTATTCACGGTGGTACCGCCCGCCAAGATCGTTGGGGTCACCGTTGTTTCACCCGAGGACAGGCTCGCAATCGACAGAATCTGATGTGCCAGCTCGACACCCGCATTTACTCCGAGCTCCGGCTCCAGGCCTGCGTGCGCCGCCCTTCCTCGAATCTCGACGCGGTATCCCGCGATCCCTTTGCGGCCGATCTTCAACGCGCCGCCATCGGCGCTCGGCTCGCATACGAGTACCGCCCCGGCCAACTGCGCGTGCTGCTCGATCAACGATCGAGATGTCGCCGACCCGATCTCCTCATCGCTGGTCAACAGAAACCGTACCAGCGCATAGGCCACGAGCAACTCAAAGCCCGCGACGAACAGCCCAAAAGCGCCCGACAGATCGAAAAGGGTGAGAGAAACAAAAACCCGCCCACCCA
>NZ_JBHXMY010000588.1:0-3573 GCF_042720195.1 Nocardia sp. NPDC058497
ACGCGTGTGAGCAGTCACGGGATTATGGTGCGGCCAGCCCGTTCCGCTGTGAGTGAGTTCTGTACTGATCTGACCGGGCAGACGCAGGAGCAGGTCGACGGTGGGGTGGAGTTCGACGAGGCCTGCCGGCTGCTGGCTACCGAGTTCGCGGCAGGGTCGCGGGCGTGGGCGAGCTGGGGTGACTACGACCGCAAGCAGTTCCGGAGCCAGTGTGCGGCGACGGGGGTGCGGTATCCGTTCGGGCGGCTGCACACCAATGCCAAGCAGGTGTTCGCCGAGTCGTACGGATTGCGCAAGCGGCAAGGAATGGCCGGCGCACTGCATATCGCGGGCCTGCCGCTGGAAGGCCGCCACCATCGCGGCGAGGACGACGCCTGGAATATCGGGGCGCTGGTCGTCGACGTCCTCGGCCGCGAGGGATGGCGGATCACCACCGAAGAGTGAGTCAGGCGGCGAGGTTCTGCAGGCGGACCTGGCCGCGGGCGACGGTGCGGCCCTCGGCGTCGGTGATCACCACGACCCATAGCTGCTGGCTGCGGCCGCGGTGGATGGGGGTGGCCTCGCCGGTGAGGATGCCCTCGCGGACCGCGCGCAGGAAGTCGGTGTTGTTGTTGACGCCGACGACGGAGCCGCGCTCACCGAACCAGACGCCGGCGCCGACGCTGGCGAGGGTCTCGATGACGGTGCAGTAGACGCCGCCGTTCTGGATGCCCGCGGGCTGGTGCAGCTGCGGGCGCACGTCCCATTCGCCGCGCACCCGGTCGGGGCTCACCTCCGTGAAGCGCAATCCGATGAGATCGGTGAAGGTGCCTTCGCTGGCCTTGGTCATCAACTCCGGGGTGATCTCGGCCAGGGACAGGGTGTTGTCGGTCATACGCTCCGGTCTACACCATCGCCTTCGGCGCCCGGCACCCCGGGAGACGAAGCGGCGGACCCCGTCACTGGGACGGAGCCCGCCGCGGCAGGAATGAGGGGGTCGACCGCAGCCCTCGGGACCACCGGCTCATCCATACGCCGAGATGAGCATAGGTCAGGCTTACCTAAGTGGTCAAGTGCCACGCCGAATGCGACGCCGTGGGCTTGCTCAACACGATCGCAATACTTCATGATCACTGATACCTCTATGTTTCCGAGGCTTGTGTCGATGTTGAAAGCTCATGTTCTGGGCGCACGACGGCCAGGGGTGGGCGCGGCGAGAGAGGCAAGATTTCGTGAGTAGTAGTCGTATCCCCCGCTGGGCTGTGCAGGCGGCGATGTGCGCGGCGGTGGCCGGCGCGGCTGTCGCGGCACCGGTGCAGGCCGAACCACTGTGGCCTGGCGGTCCCGATGTTCCCGGTGTTCCGGCCATCATTCCGGCGCCGGAGCCGGAGCCGGTTGTGGCGCCGTGCAGTGAGAAGGCGCGGGCCTGTCTGCAGTTGTCCACCAACAATGCCTGGCTGATGGACAACGGCAAGGTGACCTTCGGGCCGAGTCCGATGTCGCACGGCAGGCCCGGGTATGAGACCCCGCCCGGTGTCTTCAAGGTGGCGTTCAAGAAGCCGTTCCACTGGAGCACCCTGCACAACGCGCCGATGGAGTACGCGATCTTCTTCAACGGTGACATCGCCTATCACATCGGCCCCACCGAGGAGCAGTCCCACGGCTGCATCCGGTTGACGCCCGAAGGCGCCAAGGCGCACTACGAGTGGCTGGAGCCGGGCGACATCGTCGAAGTCGTACCGTGAGTTCGCGGCGGTGAGCGAGGGGAGGCCGGATCGTCGGCCTCCCCTTTTTCATGGGGTCGAGACGGCGAGCGCGTCGAACAGCCACAGGTGCGCGGCGCCGGAGGTCACCGTCTCACCGGTGAGGGTCGCGGTGAGCTGCCAGTACCGCCGGAGTTGGTCGGCGCCTTCGGTATCTGCCAGGAGTCGCCGTCGGAAGGCGGGGGTGTCGGCGAGACCGCGTGCGGTGGCGTGGGCGTCGACGTAGTGGTCGAGTTCGGCGCCGGGTGTGGGCGCGTGGCCCGCGGCGACCAGCGGCGCGGCCGACAGGCAGGCCTCGGCGACCTCGGAGAGCAGGCGGCGTTCGTCGCGGACGCCGGGGATGCCGCGGTGGCGGATGGTGTCGAACATGGCCGCGCTGAGTGCCGGATTCGTCACGGTGGCAACGAGTTCCGCGTAGGCGATGAGGTGTTCCGGGTGCGCGTCGGCGGCGGGTTCGGGGACATTCATGTCGATGAAGTCGTCGATCACCGTCGCGGGCAGCGGGGTGAGCTGACGGCGCCAGAAGCGGCCGAGCGCGTCGCGGGCCGCCTGCGGATCTGTCACGGCGGCAAGCAGATTCATGCTGTCGGGCGCGCAGTGTTCGACCGCGCGGAGTAGCGATCGGCGGCGGCTCAGCGCGTCCAGTTCGTGGTCGAGGGCGGCGCGTTCGGCCGCGATCACCTCGTCGATCGACCGGGTACCGGCCAGCACGTCGCCGATCGCGGCCAAGCCGATGCCGAACGAACGTAGGCGGCGCAGCAGCATCAGGCGCTCGGCGGCCGCGGGGTCGAACACCCGATGACCGGCCGAGGTGCGCTGAACCTCGAGAAGACCCTCGTCGCAATAGAACCGGATCGTGCGGACCGCGACGCCCGTGCGCGTGGCGAGTTCGCCGATCGTCAGACGTGTGCTGTCGGTCACAGTTGCTGGCACCTCCACCTCGGTGGAGTTCCTACGGTACCCACGACGGCCGATCTGAAGGAGACACCACTATGACCGAACAGCACGCACATGCCGATGCGATCTGGCAGACGGTGGCCGCGGAACGCGCGAGCCTCGTCGATATGCTGCGTGAACTGCCCGAATCCGCCTGGGATACTGCCTCGCTGTGCGACGGCTGGCGGGTGCGGGATGTGGTCGCGCATCTCGTGCTGGCCACGCAGGTCACGATCGGTTCGCTCGTCGTGAACGTGATCCGGGCCCGCGGGAATCTCGATCGCCTCATCCACGACACCGCCGTCCGGCTCGCCGACCGGACGTCGACCGCCGATCTGCTGGACGACCTGCGCGCCACCATCGACTCCCGGATCACCCCGATCGGGACTACTCCGATCGACCGGCTGATGGACCTGCTGGTGCACGGCCAGGACATCGCGATCCCGCTCGGCATCGACCGGATCATGCCGACGTCGGCCGCGCAGTGGTCGCTGGAACGAGTGTGGACGATGGGTACGCCGTTCCACGCCCGCCGACGACTCGCCGGGTACGCCCTCACCGCCACCGATACCGGCTGGACCGCGGGCTCCGGCACCCCACTCACCGGTACCGCCGCGGAGCTGCTGATGGTCGTAACCGGGCGCACGTCACCGGGCCGCTAGTTTCGACGTCAGCCGACTGCGCCGCGGGCATGCGCTGAGCATTCACTCCTGGCTCCGGCTGTCCAGATGTCGACCGATCGACGGGAGAGTGAACGTTCAGCGCGGAACCCCGGGCCCCCAATGGGGGGGCCCCCCGCAAGCGGGGGGGGGGGGGGGGGCACACAAACGCCCCGTTAAAACCCCCCGCGGGGGCCCCCCCCCCAAAACCCCCCCCCCCGCCCGCGCCCGGCAGG
>NZ_JBHXMY010000589.1:0-3569 GCF_042720195.1 Nocardia sp. NPDC058497
TTCGATCAGCTTCGGCTCGATGCCGAGCGCGGGATCGAGCAGGCCCCGCGCGCGCCCCCGCGCGGGCGGGCGCCGGGCCCGGGGGCGGCCCGCCGCGCCGCCGCCGGCCGGCCCCGCCCCCACGACCGGGCCGTCGCCCGCCTTGCGACCGGCGTCGGCGAACATCACCACGCCGAGCACGTCGTCCGGGTCGACGACCGAGTAGCCGTCCTCGGGTGCGTCGTTGCCGATGCCCTCGGCGACGCGGCGCACCACGTCGGCGCCCTCGCTGTAGCCGACGATGGAGAACTTGGTGTCCGGGCAGGCGGCGGAGATCTCGCGCATCACCTGCTGGGTGTTGGCGACGCCCTGGTTGACCGCGTCCTCATAGGTCCGCATGTCGGCCGGGTAGGCGATGTAGATCGCCGCGTACTGGCCCTCGGCCAGGTCGTCCCGCGGCGCGTTCACCACCGGGTCGACCCACACGCTGCTGTGATCGCCCGACAGCGCCGCGGGCAGCGGGTTGCCGTTGGCGTCGAGCAGCATCGCCGTGGTGCCCTCGACCGGGGTGTCGTTGCGACCTGCCACCGAGATGGTCACCATCTCGCGGCACTCGGTGACCGAGGTGGTCAGCTGGTAGGTGGGGGACGCGGGCTGCGACGTCACCGCGAACGACGCGGCGACAATGGCCGCGACACCGAGCGCCGCCGGTGCGGCGACAGCCGAAGCGATGCGATGTTTCGCAAGGAACTCGCGCAGTTTCATATTCTGATCCCGTTCGAATGACCTACAGGTGGGCAGGCCCCCCGACGGGCCGTTTGTCACGACCTTTGTCGTCCCACTCAGCAAGATCGTTACTGCCGCGAACAGGAACCATTGCCCCTGATTCCTGGGGCACCCGGGTCCGGCCTAGCGGTCCTACCTCCCAGCCCGGAAACATACGGTCACCGGAACGTCTCCGGGGTGGGCGGAGTCTCGGTGGCAGGTCAGCCTATTCCGCTTCCGTTCGTCATCGGATGGTCCGCCATACCCTCGGGCAGCCACTGGGTGTGCGCGAGTGCTTCGAAAACGCAGATCAACAGCAATTTCCGGCCACGTTGTCCGCCGCTGAGCTCGGGTTCGGCAGATGCTTCCTGACCGCGTGCTCCGGCCGCGGCGACGCGCCGTGGTCCCGGCTCGGACAGCATCCAGAACAGTTCCGGCCCCATCAGGGTCGAGCGACCACCGGTCTCGATGAACCAGCGTCCAGAGTATTCGATCATCAGATCGGTGAATGCTTCCGAATTGCCGATCGCTTCGGTGAGCTGGGTCATCGAACCCGATCGATCCAGGCTGCTCTGGATGATCGAAGCCAATCGGATCGCGAGTTCCCGGAACTGTTCCAAACCTTGGTCCTGCCACACTGTCATCGCCATTTTCTGCTCCCTCGAGTGGTGGTGGGGTGACTGCGAACGTCGAGCGGCGTGCATCGTCAGAAACGTATGCCGGTCGTGGTGAACTGGGGTCGGTCGATGACATCCACGGACGTGGGCCAGTCCGGCGATCCGAAACCGGTGGTCTGCCGTCTGGTGAACAGTGGCCCGGTGTTGTCGAGCGGGTAGACCTTCGGCACCTCCACCTCAACCTCGACGGGTGCGACGGTCGGCTCTGGTTCCGCGGCCTCGGTACTACATTCAGCCGCGACCTGTCGGCCGCGTTCCCAGAGCATCAGCGTGAGATGCACGGCGAACAGCATCGTCAACGGCATGCCGGCGTAGATCGCCATCGCCACGACACCGCCACCGATCTCGTTGGCGTACTGGATATTTCCGGAAACAGAAATCAAGGTCGAGAAGGCGAACAGCACGGTCGCATACCACCAGCCCACGCTCCACTGCCGGAACGCGGCGGTGGCGATGATAGAAGCGATGACCAAGCCGTCGATGGCGATCGGCACATTCGCCGCCAGTCCGGGCGGCACCAGATTGCGTGTAGATAGGTCGTGTAAAGCAGCGAAGGACATTTGGAACGAACTGACGGCCACCACTCCCGTAACAATCAGCGTTGCATGCGCCAGCCGGGGTCTGAACGAACTCAACCGGCTAATAAAGTGCAGATCTCCGCGCGACGTGGCCGGTCGCACAGTGTCATCTGCAGGTACCGCAGTTGTGATCGTGGTCATAGCCGGGGAGAGTACAGTGGCTACCCCTCGGCCACTCGACCGCCCGGCCTGAACGATCGGCTTCGTTCCCGCAGCCATGGCAATCGCCAATGTCCCAGCGTGGCAGCATCATCGCCGTACCTGGCTACCGCTGGTGAAGGCGGGGTCCGTTGGTGTTCAGAAAGACGACAGGGCCGTTGCCCAGCTCATCGCCGGCGTCGAGGGCGAGGGTCGCCGCCATCGCCTTCGCGGTGTAGACGGGTTCGAGGACCAGGCCCGCGTCGGCCGCGAGCGCACGGGCCCGCTCACCCTGCTCGGTGGGGTGACCGTAGCCCGCACCGAGCTGGTCCTCGACAAGGAGCAGCCGGTCGGGCGCGAGCTCGAGCCGCGGCAGGCGTGCGCCACGCTTGCGCAGCAGCGCCTCGGTCCGGCGCGCGGACCGCAGCAAGGTAGTGGCATCCAGCCGGAGCTGATCATTGACGACCACGCCGACGACCCTGGTCGAGAGCCCCGCGAGCTCGAGCCCGAGCAGCAGCCCGGCCGCGGTCCCACCCGATCCGATCGCGGTGACGATATGCGTCGGTTCCGGCACCACACCCGCGGCGACCTGATCGGCCAACTCCAGCGCAGCCTCGACATAGCCGAGCACGCCGACCGTCGACGACCCACCCGCGGGCAGCAGATACGGAAGCTTGCCGCCGGCCGAATGCCTCGCGAGAAGATAGGGGACAGCCGCGATCGTGCGCGCCTTCGTATGGGTGAAATGCAGTGCGGCGCCGCTATCTTCGAGCCGCTCGAGCTGAGCGCGCACATGCTCGTCGACCGGCTGATCGACCAGCGCCAGCGCCGTTTTCAGCCCATATTCCTTCGCGTACAACGCGGTAGCGAGTCCCCAATTCGTGCCGAGCCCCCCGACGGTGAAGATCGTCCGCCGTCCCCGCCGCAACGCATCGGGAATCAGCCATTCGAGCTTGCGGACCTTGTTTCCACCCCACCCTCCGTCTCCGAAAACCCCATCGTCCTTGAGCCACAACCGCGCCGCCCCCTCGGAAAGCCCGGACAGTTCGCGCACCGGAGTCGGCCCGGAACCGAGCCGAATGTGCGGCAAGGTATTCCGCAACTCGTCGAACCGTTCGTGCAGCAGCGCGGTCATGCTCGTTTCCTACCCTTACTTCCCCGCCTGGTCGAGTGCCGCGACTTCGCGCACCGAGTCGGCGATGGCCCGGAAATCCTTGCGCAGGATGGCACCGTGATTGCTGGGCACCTTAGCCCCGATACGGCCGTTCGCGTTGCGGGTGGTCGCCCCACGCGCCCGCTCGTCATAGGTGATGTGCCGGAACTCCGGCCCGCACCGCGCGGTTTCCCGCCGACTCGGCGAGGTGGCCATAGAATTCGGAGGACACCAGGGCAGTCGGATTTTCCAGGTACCCAGGAAGGTGACCAATGTCCC
>NZ_JBHXMY010000590.1:0-3559 GCF_042720195.1 Nocardia sp. NPDC058497
GGCTCGGGCAGATTCGGCATCACCTCATTGTGGAGGTATGCGAGCCCTCCGTCGATCGACGACGGCTGGGCCGCGATGGTGCTTGAACGTGCGTAGTACACGAGCCACCTCCTACTTCTGCAGAGGCGGCGCCCCGGTGGGCGCCACCGGACATACCCACTGTCCTCCACGGTTACCGTCCGCACAATGCCTCAGATCGCGCAACGGTTCGGCGGACGCGGGTCCCTACAACTTGTAGCCGATCTGACGCAGTAGCTGTCGACGGTCTGCCTGATCGTCGGCACTTTCCACGCCCAGTGGGGCTGACCCGTCGACCACGCCGACAATTCCGCGGCCCAGCTCGGTCTGGGCGATCAACACATCCACGGGATTGGCGGTGGCACAGAATATTCCGCAGACCTCCGGGACATGCCGGATCGCATTGAGCACATTGACCGGGTATCCCTCACGCAGGAAGACGATGAACGAATGTCCCGCGCCGACGGCGAGTGCGTTCGTCGTGGCGAGCTCGATCAGATCGTCGTCGTTGCCGGAGTGCCGGACCAGGCACGGCCCGGACGCCTCGCAGAATGCCAGCCCGAACCGCAGGTGGGAACTGACCCCGACCAGCGCCTCGTGCATGTCCTCGACGGTTTTGATGAAGTGCGCCTGCCCGATGACGACGTTGAGATCATCCGGCTTGTCGATACGCACGGCTGTCAGCTCCACATCCAGCATTCTGCGCCGCACCGATGCCGATGCACAGCACGTCTCGGCACCGATTTGCGCGCGCAGCCCCGACGGGCCGAAAAAAGCCGGATTCAGGTGCCCACAGGTATTGACAGAACGAAAATCCGGAGAAGACTGTACATATACCAGAAGACCGGAAATGAGCCACGCTGTCAGTAGAGACGTCTGTTGACTTCGGTGACGATTTTCAAGGATCTGGCCAGGCCCCCGGCAAGCCAATCGAATGCCAGAGTTGTCAGCGACGACTGAAGCTCATGGATTCGACGGAGACTACCGGGGACTGTTCTGTGTGGGGGTCTTTCTACTTGGCGTCCCCGTAACACTCCACCACAGCGGTGGTGAACGGGAACCGTACCGGTGTCGATCCGAAAGCGAGCCTGCCCGCGGTCTCGGCCGCTGCGGCGATCGCGGCGGTCACCGTTGCGGCCTCCTCCGCCGGACAGTGCACGATCACCTCGTCGTGCTGGAAGAAGACCAGCTCGGCGCGAAGCCCGGCGATCGCATGACGCACACCGGCCAGCACCAGCAGGGCCCAGTCCGCGGCGCTGCCCTGCACCACGAAGTTGCGGGTGAACCGGCCACGGGCTCGGGCCGCGGAAGTGCTTCCGTATCCCCCCGGATTCTCCTGGGACGGATCGGGTTCCTCCGGCGCAGCGACCGACAGCGGCGGGCAGGTGCGGCCTAGCCACGTGCGCACCAGGCGCCCTTCCTCGCCGGCGCGCGCCGCGTCGTCGACATAGGCGACCGCCGCCGGATACCGCCGACGAAGACCGGCCAGATGGATCAGGGCGTCGCCGGAGGTCTGACCGTAGATGGCGCCGAGCAGGGCGATCTTGGCTTGGGCGCGGTCGCCGCCGAATCCGCGGACCGCCAGATCCGCGTACAGATCGTCACCGCGACCGGCCACCTCCATCAATCCCGGGTCGCGCGACACGGCGGCGAGCACGCGTGGTTCCATCTGGTCGGCGTCGGCGACCACCAGACACCAGCCCGGATCGGCACGGATCGCTTGCCGGATCACCTTCGGAATCTGCAGCGCCCCACCACCATTGGTGGTCCAGCGGCCCGTCACCGTGCCGCCGGGCAGGTACTCGGGACGAAACCGGCCGCCGTGCACCCACTGTTCGAGCCACGACCAGCTGTGCGCGGTATAGAGGCGGTACAGCGACTTGTAAGCCAGCAATGGCGCCACCGCCGGGTGGTCGACCTGCTGGAGTTCCCATTTTCGCGTGGAGGACAGCTCGATCCCGGCGCGGGCGAAGGCTTTGACGATCTCGTTGGGCAGGTCGGGCCGGACCCGGACGGCGCCGCCGAAGGCTCGCGACACCTCATCGGCCAACTCCGCCATCCGGCGCGGTTCCGGTGCACCGGGAACGCGCTCCCCCAGCATGGTGTCCAGCAACTCGCGATGGACGTCCGCGCGCCACGGGATCCCGGATCGCGACATCTCCGTGGCCACCAGCATGCCCGCCGATTCGGCGGCCAGCAGCAGCCACATGCGTTCCGGATGTTCGGTCCGCGCCGTCCTGGCGACCTGACCCGCGTAGACCGCCAACAACGCGGTGAACTCGTCCGTGCCGGGCGGAAGCGGCACCGGCGCCGACTCGAACAGCGACGGCTGGGTTTCGGCCGCCCGTGCGGGCGCGTCCGGCGGGATCGGCAGATTGTGCAGGCGCGCCCAGGCTGCCGCCAAGGAGCGTGCCTGACCCGCCTGGCCCTGCTCGTGCCCGATCAGCAGGGCTTCCGCGGCCTGCACGTCATAACAGCGCTCCACGCGCACACCCGCCGCGAGCAAGGTCCGGTAGATCTCGGCGGTAGATCGCCACACCCACCGCTCGACCTCGGGGCGCGAGCGCACCGCCTCGGCCAGCGACGGCTCGTGGACCACCGGTCCCGCGGGCCGACCGTCCCGCTCGAGGGGACACAAACGAGCACCACCGTCGCCCCACTCCGCCACCGCCCATCGCACGGGACCGAGTCTGGCAGCCGGGTCCGACAACCCCGGTCGCGGCGGCTACTCGGCGCGGCGTTCGCGGCGTACCGTTGACTGTCCGGTTGCCGGGCCGCACAGTTGGTACAGCAGACTTTGCGCGTGTCGTGGTGGTGTCCACAGGATTGCCGCTGTTCACATGGGGTATCAGCGTGATTTGATCGCACACGGAGAGGATGCGATGACGATGCGCGGCCGACGGAATCGACGGGATCGGGAAATTCGCGAAGTACGAGAAATCCACGCCAGGCCATCCCATCAAATCGCCAGGTTCTTGCTCTCTACGCTGCTGATGGTCTGGATCGGATCCGGGATGGCCGCGGCCATGCAGCGAAACCACTTCATGAACACGCCGGTCGACTGCGGCCACTGGGGCACGATCGCCGTCACGGTCGCGGCGGGTCCCCTCAACTATCTGGGGGCGAACCCGAAGGTCACCGAGTGCCAGCTACCGGAGCCGAGCCAGTGAACGGCCGCGGTAGCTGGCAGCAGTGCCCTTGACAGCCAGGCGCTCACCCATCGCGCGATAACCCTCGACGACCTGTTCCAGGGGCAGAGTCAGGTCGAGGACCTGGCCGGAGTCGAGCACCTGGCGGACCGTGTCGCCGAGGAACTAGCCGTTCATGTCGACGACCGGAGGGCCTGCCGTCCAGCCGCCGTCGACGGCCAGTTCGGCGCCGGTCGTGTACGAGGCAGCGTCACTGAGCAGGTAGGTGATCGCCCCGGCGAGTTCCTCGGGCCGCCCGACCCTGCCCAGCGGCGCGTTCGGGAAACCGCCGTCCGCCAGGCTGATTCCGGTCGGTGCGGTCATCGGGGTGAGGACCATACCGGGATGTACCG
>NZ_JBHXMY010000591.1:0-3557 GCF_042720195.1 Nocardia sp. NPDC058497
CGCCCGCCCAGCGCCGCCCGGCCACGGCCGCGACCAGCCGCTGCGCGGCGCCCCTCCTCGAGGTCGGGGGTGCGTGGCCGGGATTGTTGGAAGCGCCGGCGCAGTGTGTACCCGCGAGTAGCTATCGCCGAGCTGCGGATTATTCTTCCCCGCATGCCGTATTTGGAGCGCTCCGGTGATGTGTTCGTCCTCTACCTCGGAAACGAGGGTGAGACCGACAACGAGAACCGTTTCTCGCCGGACTGGATCGATGCCTTCCACGCCGCACTCGACGAGGTCGAGGCGTCCGAGGGCGCTGCCGCGCTGGTCACCGTCGCGACCGGCAAGTTCTACAGCAACGGCCTCGACACCGACTGGGTGTTCGGCAACCTCGACAAGATCCACGGTTACCTGGATCGCGTGCACACCCTGTACACCCGGCTGCTGACCTTCCCGATGCCGACGGTCGCCGCCCTCAACGGCCACGCGTTCGGCGCGGGCGCGATGCTGGCCTCCTCGCACGACTTCCGGGTGATGCGCGGTGACCGCGGCTTCTGGTCGCTGCCCGAGGTGCACCTGGGCATGCCCTTCACCGTCGGCATGAACGGCCTGCTCAAGGGCCGCCTGAGCAACCAGGTGTGCGTGCAGGCCATGACCACCGGCCACCGCTTCGCCGCCGACGAGGCCATCGCCGCGGGCATCGCCGACGCCAAGGCCGACGCCGAGGAGGTGCTGCCCGCCGCCATCGGGCGCGCCGCCGCCCTGACGAGCCTGCGCAAGCCGATCACCCCGATCATCAAGACCGCGCTGCACGCCGAGACCCTGGCCGCACTGGCCACCCCCGTCACCCCGGAGAACCTCCCCTTCGGCAACTGACCGCTCGCCGGTGCGCCGGTGACACCCCCTAATGCAAGACTGGGGGTATGGCACTCTCGCGCACCGGCGAATTCTCGGCCACCGCCTCCGATGCCGCGATCGACGCGGCATCGGCGGAGCTGATCGCACTGTCGCACGCGATCCACGCCGAACCGGAGCTCGCGTTCGCCGAGACGCGCAGCGTCGCCAAGATCCTCGCGCCGCTGGCCGAGCGCGGTTTCGACATCACCACCGGCATCGCCGGCCTGCCGACGGCGTTTCGCGCCGTCTACGGCAGTGGCCCGCTGACCGTCGGCATCTGCGCCGAATACGACGCCCTGCCCGAGATCGGGCACGCCTGCGGGCACAACATCATCGCCGCGTCCGCCGTCGGCGCCGCCGTCGGACTCGCCGAAGTCGCCGATGAGCTGGGGCTGACCGTCGTCGTCCTCGGCACGCCCGCGGAGGAGAGTGGCGGCGGCAAGGTGCTCATGCTCGACGCGGGCGCCTTCGACGACCTCGCGATGGCGATGATGGTCCACCCCGGCCCCGCCGACATCGTCGGCGCCCGCTCGCTCGCGCTGGCCGACCTGTCGGTCGTCTTCCACGGCCGCGAGGCCCATGCCAGCGCCGCGCCCGAGCTCGGCCGCAACGCGGGTGACGCGGTGACCCTGACCCAGGTTGCCGTCGGCTTGCTACGGCAGCATTTGCGCGCCGGCCAGCAACTCCACGGTATAGTCGCTGACGGTGGCGTAGCCCCCAACATCGTGCCCGGACGGGCGGAGTTGCTGTACTACCTCCGCGCGGCCGATTCCGCGTCACTCGACGACCTGATGCGACGAGCGAAAGCGTGTTTCGAGGCGGGCGCCCTGGCAACCGGCTGCACCCACGACATACGGACGCTCGCGCCCACCTATACCGAGCTCACCCCCGATCCGGTTCTTTCGGCTGTCTACCGCGCGCAGATCACCGGATTGGGCAGGGTGCCGATCGCACCCGAGCTCGAGGTGTTGCGTCCGCTCGGGAGCACCGACATGGGCAACGTCACCAATGTGATCCCCGGTATCCACCCGGTGATCGGCATCGATGCCGGTGGAGCGGTGACCCATCAGCCGGACTTCGCCGCGGCCGCGGTGAACGCCTCGGCGGATCGGGCGGTACTCGACGGCGCGCTGGCGCTGGCGCGTACCGCTGTCGCGATAGCACGCGATGAAGTACACAGAGACAGGTTGTTGCAACGGCTGGTCGACCGACAGGAGGACATTCGGTGAGCATTTCCGGCTATTCGGGCACCGCGCGCGCAGGCGCCGAGGCGCTATCGGTGGGCGTGGGCGCCCACTCGATGATGCGTGAGAACGCGGCGTGTCCGACCATGCCGGACACCGGACGAATCGACATGTCAGGATCCGAGATCGTCGACGCGTGGCTGGCCGAACACACGGCAGACCTCGTGCAATGGCGCAGGCACATCCACGCGAACCCCGAGCTGTCGCGCGCGGAGTTCGCCACCACCGAGTTCGTCACGGGCTGGCTGAGCAAGGCCGGGCTGACCTGGGAGGTGCTGCCCGGCGGCACCGGTGTGATCTGCGACCTCGGCCCGTCCGACGGTCCGCGGATCGCCCTGCGCGCCGACATGGACGCACTGCCCATGCAGGAGTTCACCGGCCTGAGCTTCGCCTCGACCGTGCCGGGCGTCTCGCACGCCTGCGGGCACGACGCGCACACCACGGTGCTGCTCGGCGCCGGGCTCGCGCTCGCCGAGGCGCAGGACACGCTGCCGGTCGGCGTGCGGCTGTTGTTCCAGCCCGCCGAGGAGGTGATGCCGGGCGGCGCGATCGACGTCGTCGCCGCGGGTGCGATGCAGGGTGTCGACCGGATCTTCGCGCTGCACTGCGATCCGCGGCTCGAGGTCGGCAAGGTCGGCCTGCGGATCGGCGCGATCACCTCGGCCGCCGACACCGTCGAGCTGGTGCTCGACTCGCCCGGCGGGCACACCTCGCGCCCGCATCTGACCAGCGATCTGGTCTACGCGATCGGCACCGTGATCACCGGCCTGCCCGGCCTGCTGAGCCGCCGCGTCGATCCGCGCACCAGCACCGTGATGGTGTGGGGCGCGGTGAGCGCGGGCAAGGCGCCCAACGCCATCCCGCAGACCGGCATGCTCACCGGCACCGTCCGCACCGGCGACCACGCCACCTGGCTGCTGCTGGAACCGCTGGTCCGCGAGATCGTCGACGGCCTGCTCGCCCCCACCGGCGTGCGCTACCAGCTCAACTACAAGCGTGGCGTCCCACCGGTGGTCAACGACCAGAGCTCGACCCTGATGTTCGAGAACGCCGTCCTGGCGATGGGCCCCGACGCACTGGCCGACACGCCGCAATCCGGCGGCGGCGAGGACTTCTCCTGGTACCTGGAGGAGGTCCCGGGCGCCATGGGCCGCCTCGGCGTCTGGTCGGGCACGGGAGATCAGCTCGACCTGCACCAGCCCACGTTCGACATCGACGAACGCGCACTGGCGGTGGGTGTCCGGACCCTGACGAACATCGTTCTCCAGGCGTCGTAGCAGCACAGAAGAACATGGGTAACTCATCGGGTACGGGCTAACCCACCCACCTCACGATCCCCCGCGCCCCCCCCCCCCCACCCCCCCCCCCCCACGCGCCCCACAAACACGGGGGGGGCGGCACCACAAAGCCCCGGGCGCCCACTGGTTGGGTGAGGGG
>NZ_JBHXMY010000592.1:0-3549 GCF_042720195.1 Nocardia sp. NPDC058497
TCCCCGGCCCCGCGGCCCGGCCCGCGGCCGGGGCGGCGGCGGGGGTACCGGGTGGTGGGGGTGGTCGGGGCCGGGGACGTGGGCGCGGGGGAGGTGGGATCGCCGGTGGGCGTGGCGCTGCTCGGGGTGGTGTCGTCGTCGGTACTGTCGTCGGCCGTGGAATCGTCGTTGGACGAGTCGTCGTCGGTGCTGTCGTCGGTCTCGGTTCCGGGGTCCGTTTCGGTCGGGTCCTCGGTGGTCGCGGGGTCGGTGGCGGCCGGATCGTCACCACCGCCGGTCGCGCCACCGGACGTGTCACCGCCTGCGCCGTTGTTGTTCGTGCCCGCGCCGCCGGAGTCGTCTGTCGGTCCGTACAGCGGGTTGGTCGGGCTCACCGGTGTCGACAGCTTCGGAACGACCTTGTCGGCGTCGGTGAACGGGACCACGTAGTTGTCCTTCATCACCTGCCTGGCCTTCTCCTCGGCGTCGTCGCGCTCGTCGTCCTTGAGCCCGAACCAGGTGCTGGGCGAACCCCAGCTGAACTTGTCGACCACCTCGGGCAGGTTCTGCTTGGTCAGCGTGATCGCCTGCGCCGTCTCGCTGACACGGTTGGCCAGGGCTTCCAGCTCCGGCGTCAGGTCGGTTGCGCGCTGGGTGTAGTTGGTGATCGCCGTGCGCGACTTCTCCGCCGCCTGACCTTCCCAGGCCGCCGTACTCGCCCGGTTCATCCTGGCCGCGAAATCGGCGACACCCTGCCGCCACTTCTGGGCGATCTGGGTGTACTGGCCCGCCGCCGCCACCGCGTTGTCGTTGGGCTGCAGCGGATTGAACGCGTCATTGATCGTCGAATGCGAGAGGTCGAACGGCGACTCTTTCGCCACGATCGCGGGGTCTTCGAATGCCACGTCGCGTCCTCAGGCTCGGTCTTGCGGGGTATCGCCGCCGCCGGGAGTGCCCGGTTGCGGTGTCTCGGCCATGAGTTCGTTGTAGCGGGAAGCGAATTCGGCGTCGCTGGCCTGGAAGCGCTGGGCGATCGTGCGGTGCAGGACCTGGAGATCGTCGACGATCTGGTAGTGCTGTTCGAGGACGGCGTGGACGCTGTTGTCCGAGCCTTGGCCCTTCTGGCGGAACCGGCTCACCATGGTTTGTGCCGAGGTGAGCTCGGCGACCGCTTCGCCCAGGCCCCAGACCTCACGTTTGGATATGTCGGACGCAGTTCGTTGGAGCTCGATGATCAAGTCTTTGAACGTCTCGCATTCCCGTTCGATGTAGACGAACTCCTCTGCATCCAGCCGTACCGAGCCACCGAAACTCACCGAGAGCCGACCCTCTTGCGCTTCGGTAAGCAAGTCCTGCAATGGCCTATCACCACTCACAACAAGCCCCCTCTTTCTTATCCAAAGTGTGGAGTGTCCGTCACGCGCCCGCGGGAATCAACGGGACGACCTTCTCCGCGAGTCCCCGCGCCAGCGAGCAGGTATCCAGCTGACCGGTCTTCCGGCGGGAATCGGGGTTGTCCAGCGAGAACTCAATGCTCCCACCCTGCATAGCGACATTGAGCGTGCAGGTCGAGCGCGGATTCTTCTCATCGGCACGGCTGGTCGCCAGCGCAGTCCGTCCGCTGATGGCGTAGTCATCGCGAACCGTCAGCTTGGTGTTGGCCCGCACCTGATCGACGGTCAGATTGGTTGTGGTGATCCCGACGCCGTATCCATCGGACATCACCCAACTGCATCCCCGCCACTTGATCCCACCCGCACCGTCGAAATCAGCATTGTTGTTCGAACTGGCCCGATGCAGCTGCTCCGAATCCAGCACCGACTTCGGAATGTCCTTACACGGATCGAACCCAGCGGGAACCCCCGCAGCGAGCGCCTGCCCACTCGTCGTGCCCTGCCCGGCACCGGCATCACCATCACCCCCGGACCCACATCCGGCGACCAGCAACAACACCCCCAGCGTGGCCGACACAACCCAGCTACCTCGCACAACGCCCTCCTCGACAGCCATCTTTTCCTGCGCCGGGAAGTCCCCGCCCCGTCGGCACGCCACGCTACCCACCCGAACCGAGACCGGCAATCGACCGGCGGCTGCCCGCCCCGATCTGCCCGGACCGGCTGCGGCTGGGTTCTCCCCGTGATGCAGCGGTACCTCATGCTTACTTGGACGCACCACACCGATCGCCGGTTCCCGCCAATTTCGCCGACCCCCGAACCCGCGACAAGCGGGCTCACTCGGACAGCGGGACGATCGGTAGCCACCCCCGCGATCTCCCCGGCTCGAAGCCCCGACGCCGACACCGGGATCGACTCGACTTCGACGCGCAGTCGCTTCTCTGTAGGTCGCCCGAGCTTGTTTGAGCCGTCCTCATTGTGCCGATCGAAATGATGTCCACAACGCATCGAGTGGCACAACATACGCCCCCTCGTCATGTTCGAATACACGCGAGCCTGTGTAGAACACGACCGCGGTCGACAGTCGTGTGCCGAGGCGGTCCCGCAGGCTACGGATACCGCGGAGGTCCTCACCGTGGACTCGGCTGCCCGCTTTGAATTCGAAGGCGACGACGCGGCCGTCGTCGGCCTCGAGGACGAGATCAACTTCGTCGCCGGAGCTGGTGCGGAAGTGTCCGAAGGAAACCGGACCATCCCACCAGCTGACCTGTTTGAGGATTTCACCAACGGCGAAGGTCTCGGTCAGATGGCCGTATTCGGTGAGGACGGACGGGTCACCTGCGGCGATCTTCTCCGGCGTCAAGCCCATCCGCCATGCGCCGAGACCCGAATCGACGAGGTGCAGTTTTGGATGGCGGGCTATGCGAGAACCAAGCGTGGTTCCCCAGGCGGGTAGGCGCGAGACGAGGAAGACCGCCTCGAGCAGCTTGAGATAGTTCTCGGCAGTCGACTTCTCCATGCCGACCGCCTGCGCGACGGCAGCGATGTTGAGGACCTGACCGGTCCGAGTGGCCAAGTAGTCGAACAGACGCGGCAACATCTCGCGTTGCCGGATTCGGCTGAGTTCGAGCACGTCTCGGTCGAGGACGAGCTGGAGATAGTTGGCATACCAACGGGCGCGCGACCTGCCCGGTGGACGGCGCAGCGCCACCGGCATTCCCCCCGAGGTGATGCGTCGGGCATAGTCGTCTCGACTGGTGCTGCTGGTGAAATCGAAATCCGCCAGCGCCTCACCGCTCAGCAGCTTGTGCACGAATGTCTCCCGCACCCCGTCGATTTCACCTTGGGAGAGTGGGAGGACCTCGATGATGTCGACGCGTCCGGTCAGCGCCTGGCCTGCTTGCGGGAGAGTCGAGTAGCGCGTAGAGCCTGCGAGGACGAATCGGCCGGGGCTCAGGTCCCGGTTGAGTTCCGCTTTGATCGCATCCAGCAACTCCGGCACATGTTGGTACTCGTCGATGAGGATCGGGCCCTGGCCGGTGACCAAACGGCCAGGGTCGCTGCGGACTGCCGCTCGCACGGCAGGGTCGTCGCAATCGAGCACAGTACGGGCTGTCGACTCGGCGACATGGGTGAGAAGCGTGCTCTTCCCCACGGTGCGCGGACCGTTCAGGAC
>NZ_JBHXMY010000593.1:0-3543 GCF_042720195.1 Nocardia sp. NPDC058497
CCCCCCCCCCCCCCCCCCCCACGACGTACTGCGTGTCAGTACTGGAGCGAGCCACCCCACTGGGTGGTGACACCTGCGACGTTCACCGTCTGAAGCAGCTCCCCCGGCACCGGAAGTGTAGCCTTCGCGGCGGCTTCCATCGCGGCGACGCCGCCCGGCTGCGCCTTGATCCAGTTCTCGACCGCCGCCTTGGCCAGGTTCGCCTGGGTGGTGTCGAGGACGGTCACGGTGGTGTTGTCGGTACGGCCGTCACCACCGTTGTAGGTGGTGACCTTGACCGAGTTCTCGCCGATGTACTCGACCGAGACGCCCGCGTCACCGAAACCGGTCGGCGTGCGGTAGCCGACGGTGCCGACGTAGCCCGAGGCGTTGTTGTAGTGGTGGGTGTTCACCACACCGGGCAGCACGCCGCCGCCGTCGACGGAGACGCCGAGCTCCTGGTGCGGGCCTTCCATCTCGACGACCGGCGCGGCCGGAGCGTCCGAGAAGTGCGGCGCCTGCCAGGTCGGCGTCTGGACGAGCTTGTCGGAACCCTCGTCCTCGACATCAGCGCCGGCGCCCTGGTCGGACGGCACGGTCGGCTGCGCCTGCGACGGCTGCGCCGGCTGGCCCTGCGACTGCTGACCCGGGGTCGCGGTGCCCGGCTGACCGGGGGTGGTCTCCTGCTCGGGCGTGGTGCCCGCGCGCTCCGGCGACACGGCGGGCTGCGCCTGGCTGCCCTGGCCGGTCTGACCCGGCACCGGCAGCGGCGCGACGCGCGGGGTGGTGACACCCGGCTGGCTCGGGGTCGGCTTGGCAGGCGTGGCCTCCGGCTGACCCGGCGCGGGGCTGGTGACACCCGGCTGGGCCGGGGTCGGCTTGGTCTCGCCCGGCTTCACATTCTCCGGCGTCTCCGGCTGTGTCTGCTCGGGGGTGCCGGTCTCCGGCGCCTCGTTCGAAGGCTGCTCGGTACCCGGCTGCTCGGTGCCCGGCTGCGCAGGAGCCGGTGTGGCCGGCGTCGACGGCTGGTCGCTGGGGACCGCGCCGGCGGGAGCCGCAAGGAGGGTTGCCACGGCGGCTGCAGCAGCCAGGGGCAACGACGTGCTTGCCATCGCTCGCTGCGCCCGACTCGGCTTACGATGCTTCACTTTTCGCTAATCCCTTTCCCGGAGGGAATCCCCCACAAATCCACCACGCGATCACAATCTGATCGCGCCTCGGCCGTGAGTCAACCACATGAGCGCGGGACAGGCAACGCAGCAGTAAGATTCGCGCCGCCTGGGCAAACCCCCAGGGAGATCACCACCACGGAACGACGACGAACGTTGTCGACCAAGACAATTCGAAACCTCCCGCGCCGGTGATCCGCCTCACATTCCGGCGGGGGCGAGTCAGTCCAGGTCGTCGTGGCGCATCAGCAAACGACCTGCTTCGGTGACCGAACCGGTCAGCGACGGGTACACCGAGAACGTCTGCGCCAGATCGGTGACGGTGAGGTTGTTCTGCACCGCCAGCGCGATCGGCAGGATCAGCTCCGAGGCGATCGGCGCGACCACGACGCCACCGATCACCACGCCGGTCGCCGGGCGGCAGAAGATCTTCACGAAGCCGCGCCGCAGCCCCGACATCTTCGCGCGCGGGTTGGTGTTCAACGGCAGCATCACTGTGCGCGCGGGCACCTCGCCGTTGTCGATGGCGGTCTGGCTGACGCCGACCGTCGCGATCTCCGGGCGGGTGAACACCGCCGAGGCCACCGTCTTCAACCGGATGGGACTCACGCCCTCACCCAGCGCGTGATACATCGCGATCCGGCCCTGCATGGCGGCCACCGAGGCCAGCGGCAGCAGACCGGTGCAGTCACCCGCGGCGTAGATGCCGGGCACCGAGGTGCGCGAAACCCGGTCGACGCGAAGGTATCCGCCGCGATCGAGTTCGATGCCGACCCGGTCCAGGCCCAGGTTCTGGGTGTTCGGGGTGGAGCCGACGGTCATCAGCGCATGCGAGCCGGTGACGGTGCGGCCGTCGGACAGCTTCACCACGATGCCCTCGGCGGTGCGCTCCACCGCGTCGGCCCTGGCGTGCTTGACCAGTTCCACACCACGCTCGGCGAGCGCCTCCTCCAGCACGAGCGCCGCGTCGGCGTCCTCGCCCGGCAGCACCCGGTCGCGGCTGGAGACCAGCTTCACGCGCACGCCCATCTCGGTATACGCCGAGACGAACTCGGCGCCGGTGACACCGGAACCGACCACCACCAGGGTCTCCGGCAGTTCGTGCAGGTCGTAGAGCTGGCGCCAGTTCAGGATGCGCTCGCCGTCGGGCTCGGCGCCGGGCAGCACGCGCGGGCTGGCGCCGGTCGCGATCAGCACGACCTCGGCCTCGAACTCCTCGGTGCTGCCGTCGGCCAGCGTCGCGCGGACGCGATGCGCCAAACCGGGGGCCGGCCCGACCAATTCGCCCTGGCCCGACAGCAGCTGCACGCCCGCGGCCTGCAGCTTCGCCCGGATATCGGCGGACTGCGCCAGCGCGAGCGCCTTCACACGGCCGTTCACCTCGGGCAGGTGCACCTTGGCCTGGTCGGCGTCGAGGGTGATGCCGAGATCACGCGCGCGGCGCAGATCGGTGCGCAGACCGGTCGAGGCGATGAAGGTCTTGGACGGTACGCAATCCCACAGCACACACGCGCCACCGATACCGTCGGCGTCCACCAGGGTCACCGACGCTCCGTGCTGGGCCGCTACCAGCGCCGCCTCGTACCCCGCCGGTCCGCCACCGATGATCGCAATCCGTGCCACAGCCACGCTCCCTGTATTCGCCTGATCGGCCGCGTCCCTTGTGAGGACCCGCCCGTACTGTCGCCCCATCATTTCAGGTGCGCGGCGACAGGCCCGGGCCGGATCGGTGAACAAGTTCGGCGTGTTCGGCCACGCCACGACTGTGACCGTCAGCCGATCTGGGTGGGAGACAGGAATTCCGCCGCTGTTATTGGCTACAGTTCGTGAGGTGCCGATCTATGCCGCTTACGGGTCCAACATGGACTCGACGCAGATGCTGGAACGCTGCCCGCATTCGCCCATGTCCGGGACCGGGTGGCTGGAAGGTTGGCGCCTGACCTTCGCCGGTGACGACATCGGCTGGGAAGGGCCGTTGGCCACCGTCGTCGAAGATCCGGGCTCCCGGGTGTTCGTCGTCCTCTACGACGTCTCCCCCGAGGACGAGGAGCGCCTCGACCGATGGGAGGGCTCCGACTTCGGGATCCACAAGAAGATCCGGCTGCGCGTCACCGGCACCCAGGGTGAGTCCCGGCTGGCCTGGCTGTACGTGCTGGACGCCTACGAGGGTGGACTGCCGTCGGCGCGCTACATCGGTGTCATCGCCGATGCGGCCGAAAAGGCAGGCGCCCCTGAGGATTACGTCCATGCCCTGCGCACCCGCAACAGCAAAAACGTCGGCCCCGGCGCTTAGCTGTCCCGCCTCCCCGCGAATTTTGGCCAGACTCGTCGGCCGCTGTAGGTTGGCGGTTGTTTTTAAACAAAATGCGCTTCGCCCGACTATAGTTGGGGTTTT
>NZ_JBHXMY010000594.1:0-3540 GCF_042720195.1 Nocardia sp. NPDC058497
CGCCGCCAGCTTCTTTTTTTAAAAAGACACACCGGCCTATGCAAACCGACAGGTACGAAATGTTAACACGACCCCGCCACCCCAAACGCGAAGCCCGCGCCGGTTGAGGCGCGGGCTTCGTTGTGCTGCGTGTCAGGCGCCGATGAGGTGGGTGGCCAGGTAGGACTCCACCTTGTCCAGGGCGATGCGTTCCTGAGCCATCGAGTCGCGCTCGCGGATCGTCACGGCCTGGTCGTCGAGGGTGTCGAAGTCGACCGTGATGCAGAACGGGGTGCCGATCTCGTCCTGGCGACGGTAGCGGCGGCCGATGGCGCCCGCGTCGTCGAAGTCGACGTTCCAGTTGCGGCGCAGCTGGGCGGCGAGGTCCTTGGCCTTGGGGGTCAGGTCGGCGTTGCGCGAGAGCGGCAGCACCGCGGCCTTGACCGGCGCGAGGCGACGGTCAAGGCGCAGCACCGTGCGCACGTCGACGCCGCCCTTGGCGTTGGGGGCCTCGTCCTCGGCGTAGGCGTCGACCAGGAACGCCATCAGCGAACGGGTCAGGCCGGCCGCGGGCTCGATGCAGTACGGGATGTAGCGCTCACCGGAGGCCTGATCGAAGAAGCTCAGGTCGGTGCCGGAGTGCTCCGAGTGCGTCTTGAGGTCGTAGTCGGTGCGGTTGGCGATGCCCTCGAGCTCGCCCCACTCGCTGCCCTGGAAGCGGAAGCGGTACTCGATGTCGGTGGTGCCCGCCGAGTAGTGCGACAGCTTTTCCTTGGGGTGCTCGTAGAGGCGCAGGTTGTCGGAGTCGATGCCGAGGTCGGTGTACCAGGCCAGGCGGGTATCGATCCAGTACTTGTGCCACTCGGCGTCTTCACCGGGCTTGACGAAGAACTCCATCTCCATCTGCTCGAACTCGCGGGTCCGGAAGATGAAGTTGCCGGGGGTGATCTCGTTGCGGAAGCTCTTGCCGATCTGGGCGATGCCGAACGGCGGCTTCTTGCGCGCGGTGGTCTCGACGTTCTTGTAGTTGACGAAGATGCCCTGCGCGGTCTCGGGGCGCAGGTAGTGCAGGCCCTCTTCGTCGTCGACCGGGCCGAGGAAGGTCTTGAGCAGGCCGGAGAAGTTCTTCGGCTCGGTCCACTTGCCGGGCTGGCCGGTCTCGGGGTCGTTGATGTCGGCCAGGCCGTTGGCAGGCGGGCGGCCGTGCTTCTCCTCGTACGCCTCCAGGAGATGGTCGGCGCGGTAACGCTTGTGCGTGTGCAGCGACTCGACCAGCGGGTCGGAGAAGGTCGCGACGTGGCCGGAGGCCTCCCACACCTGGCGCGGCAGGATCACCGAGGAGTCGAGGCCGACGACATCGTCGCGGCTGGTGACCATGGTGCGCCACCACTGCCGCTTGATGTTCTCCTTCAGCTCGACGCCCAGCGGACCGTAGTCCCACGCCGACTTGGTGCCTCCGTAGATCTCACCGCACGGGTAAACCAGGCCCCGGCGCTTGGCGAGGTTGGCAACGGTGTCCACCTTCGACTTGGGTGCCACGCGAGATATCTCCATCCACTGCGAGTCGGAATTGTTCGGTACCTGGCATTGCGGTGCCACGTACCGTACGTATTGGGTCAAGGGTATCGGGAAGCGTCCAGCGAGATTGCAGCAGCCGACCGGTGCCGCCCGGCGCGTCATTTGACATGCGCACCCGTGCATATCAAAATGGAATCGGTTTCCATTAAGGAGTTGGTTGATGACCACCGATGCCGCGGCCGCACACGCGCACAATCCGTATCACTCCCCCGCCCCCGCAGCGGTGCCCGCGCGCCAGGTGCTCGAGGACGCGGGTGAGCTGTTGCGGGCGCTCGCCGCGCCGGTGCGGATCGCGATCGTGCTGCAGCTGCGCGAGTCGCCGCGCTGTGTGCACGAACTGGTCGACGCACTCGGGGTCACCCAGCCGCTGGTCAGTCAGCACCTGCGCATTCTCAAGTCGGCGGGCGTCGTGCACGGGGAACGCTCGGGCCGCGAGGTGCTCTACGAACTCGTCGACGACCATCTGGCGCACATCGTCGTCGATGCCGTCGCCCACGCCGAGGAAGGGTAATCCGTTGGCAGACAATCCCTCCGGAAAGCAGGTCGGGGTCCGCAGCACGCGTCAGCGCAGCGCCATCTCGGCCCTGCTCAGCGATATCGACGAGTTCCGCTCCGCGCAGGAACTCCACGACGAGCTCCGCAAACGGGGCGAGGGCATCGGCCTGACCACCGTCTACCGGACGCTGCAGTCGCTCGCCGACGCCGGCATGGTCGATGTCCTGCGCACCGATTCCGGCGAATCCGTCTACCGCCAGTGCTCGAGCGGCCACCACCATCACCTGGTGTGCCGCCACTGCGGCCGCACCGTCGAGGTCGAGGGCCCGACGGTCGAGGCGTGGGCCGAGACGATCGCGGGCGAGCACGGCTTCACGGAGGTCAGCCACACCCTGGAGATTTTCGGCACCTGCCGCGACTGCGTGCGCGATCGCGCCGCCACGGACAAGGACGAGACCGCGACGGTCTAAATTTTGTGACTCACGTCACATGATGGAACCCCCGGTTCGACAGCCCCGTCCAACCTTCACAAAGGGACCGATCCGCACGGTGGTACCGACGGCCTCTGGCCTATTCGGCGCCGAAGGAGGGGGAATCGTGAGCACGCTGGGTGTCGAACCCGATCAACTGAAATCTCTGGCGACGACGTGGCGGCAGGAGTCCGACGAGGTCGGCAAGCTCCCATGGTCGGCGATGGGCGAGGCGACCGGCGACGGCAGCGATGTCCTCGCCGCCGTCCGCGCCATGGCCGATCCCGCGCAGCAGGCGATGTCCTCGATCGCGACCAGGTTCACCACCCTGGCCGATCTGGTGGACAAGTTCTCGGCAGACATCCAGGCCAAGGATGCCGAGAGCGCCGGCGAGATCGGGAAGCTGAGTAACCGCTGATGCGGCCGACGATCACCCAGCTCGACGCCTGGAACCTCGACGGTCTGCATCGCGCCGCCGACGCCGCGCGCGCCAATGCCGATGTGCTGTCGACCTCGGTCGACGACTGCTCCCGTGCGGTCTCGGCGACGGGCAGCTGGCACGGGCAGACCAGGGACGCGGCAGGTCGGCGGATCGACGAGGAAGTCGACCACGGCTACGAGGTGCGCACCGTGCTGTTGCGCATCGCCGATGACGCCGAGGACGCCTACCTGGGACTGAAGCACGCCAGGACGTATGTGCTGGATCAGCGGAATCTCGCTGTCGGACAGGGTTTCTCGGTCGAACCCGACGGCCGGGTGTCGCATTCCGACCCCGAGAAGGACGGCGCGGCAGGCGTTTTCCAGCTCAACCTCTTCGGCGGGCTGGACGAGATCGAGCGCCTGGACAACCAATTCGGCACCCGCCTGAAGGAATCACTCGCCGACCTCACCGCCATTCGCGACGGTCAGCCCGACATCACCCTCGCCGACGGGACCATCCGTGACCCTGACGCTGTGGCGATCCAGCTGGCGTCGATGTCGGCCGAGGAGCGGGCCAGTTTCCTGGCCGGTCTGAGCC
>NZ_JBHXMY010000595.1:0-3531 GCF_042720195.1 Nocardia sp. NPDC058497
GGACAGATTAGGCTCGCCGCTATGGCATCCGTCTTCAGCGCGATCATCGCCGGACAGCTTCCCGGCCGTTTCGTCTGGGAGGACGACGAGTTCGTCGCCTTCCTCACCATCGCCCCCGTCACCCAGGGCCACACCCTCGTCGTGCCGCGCGCCGAGATCGACCAGTGGCAGGACGTCGACCCCGCCGTCATGGCCCGCCTCACCGGTGTCGCCCAGAAGATCGGCCAAGCCGTCCGCATCGCCTTCGACGCCCCCCGCGCCGGCCTCCTCATCGCGGGCCTGGAAGTCCCCCACCTGCACACCCACGTCTTCCCCGCCTACACCATGGGCGACTTCGACATCTCCGGCGCCGACACCGCCCCCAAGCCCGAATCCCTCGACGAGGCCCGCGACAAGATCAAAGCCGCCCTCCGCGAACTCGGCTACGGAGCCAACGTCCCCGACTGAGCCCCGCCGCCAAGGTCGTTCGCGAGCCCGAGCACCGTCAGGAGCTGGGTGGGGTCAGCTGGGTGATGGTGCCGAGGAAGCTCGTCACGTATAGGGCGTGTGGGTTCCAGCCCGGGCCCGCGCCGAAACGGACCGAGGAGGACAGCGGGAGTCCGTCGGCGATTGTGCAGGATTGCCGGGTGTCCAGGTCGACCTGGTGGATTCGGCCGGCGACATTGAGCGCCACATAGGCCTTGCCGTCCGGGCCGACGGTCAGATCGTCGGCCGCGTTCAGCGGGCCGTGTCCGGGGATCACGGTGCGCGGAGCCGGTCTGGCGGGGTCGGCGTAGTCGACGAAGGTGACCACTGTTGTCGGGTCGAAGGTCGTCGAGACAACGAGCCGATTGCGTGTGGGGTCGAACGCGAGGCCGTTGGTGGAGGTGAGCGACGGTGCGTACGGCGACGCGCTGCCATCCGCCGCTACTCGCGTCATGGACCCCGCGCCGACGTCCTTGCTGACGACGAAATCGCCGTTGGGCAGCTGCGCCAGGCCGTTCGGCATCGTCAAGTCGGTGGCGACCGTGGTGACCGCGCCGGTGTCGAGGTCCAGCGCGCGAATGGTTCCGTCCGCGCGGCCTGTCAGCGCGGCCACGGCGCTGTTGCCGGTGGTGAAATAGGCCGTGTCGTCGACGACGATGACTCCGCCGGGGCCGTCGATACCGCCCACCGCGACAGACTTCGTGCCCTCGGCGGACAGTCGCTGGAGCGAACCACCGACTCCGGTCGCGGACTGTTCCGACAGCAGCAGGTTCCCGCGGCCATCGAAAGCGAGGTTCTCGAGCAACCCATAGCCGGACGCGACGGTCCGCTGCGTCCACTGCGGACACGATTCCGGTGCGGCGGCAGCCGGGTTCGCGGGCAGGAGGGCGGCCGTCGCGGTGACGGCCAGCACGCCGACTGTCCGGCACGTCGGACGAGAGAGGTTCATCGGATCTCCAGGTAGTTCACCGGTGAACTCACCTTATGCCCAACAGTTCGCGCCGGAGCGCGGTTGACGCGAAAAGCCTCCGACCGCGCTCAACGCAGGTCGGAGGCCTGATTGCGGGAACTAGATCAAGGCTGGGTGCAGGCGTGGGCGCGATTGAACGAGCCGGCGCTTCCGGTGCCGGTGGGGAGGTTGCGGGTGGCGTCCGCGTATGCCTCCCCTGGGGTCGCCCCTTTACCGAAGCCCACGATCGGGAACCCTGCGACGATCGCGAGCGGACTCGTCACGACCGCACCGCAGCCGTTCGCGAACGTCACCACCATCCGGCAGTCGATGATGCCCTGACCCTTGCACGCTCGGTCGGCGGCTCGAATGGCGTCGGCTTCCGTCGGGTGGTTGACCGAAAACGCGAAGACGTTGCCCCACACGCTGAGGGAAACGGCGCCCCAGTTGACCGGGTCGGCGGCGGCGGGCGGTGCCGCGAGGACGGCAGCGGCGCTCACCGAGAGTGCGGCGGCCGCAAAGGACTTGTTGAACATGTGGCGTGTGCTTCCTCTGCGCGCCGACCAGGGTGCGGCGATCGCATGGAAGATACCGCAGCGCATGGACGCGAGGTCGCCCCAAAAGTCTTGGGGTCACGGCAAAGACCGTCAGCGGCCAGCGCGCAAAAAAGGCTCTGACCGGGGCCAGAGCCTTTCTTTTCGCATTGAGCCCCCTGTCAGGATTGAACTGACGACCTTCGCTTTACAAGAGCGGTGCTCTACCACTGAGCTAAGGAGGCGGGTACTTCATGAGCCCCGGAGGGCAGCGACAATCATAGCGGCACGCGGCGGCCGCGTGGCATCGGTAGGAGTGCCACACGGCCGTCACGCTCAGCGAGGTCCCGGCGCAGTATCTGTGTTACTGCTCAGGACTGGGCGCGGGCCGCATCGTCGGCGGCCATCGCGTCACGCAGGCTCTTGGGACGCATGTCGGTCCAGTTCTTCTCGACGTATTCGACGCACGCGGCCCGGCTTTCTTCACCGAACACGACACGCCAACCCGCGGGGACCTCCGCGAACGCGGGCCACAGGGAGTGCTGCTCTTCGTCGTTGACCAGAACGAAGAAGCGGCCGTCCTCGTCGTCGAAGGGGTTGGTGCTCAATTTCACCTCACTGGATACTGGCGCTGTGTACGGGATCGCTCTGGGGTGCGCACCCCCGGGCGTTGTGTCGACCCTAGCAAGGCAGACGTTACGTGTAGGTGGTTACCTCGGCCTCGACGGTCAGGCCGCGAAGAAATCGAGGAGGATCTTGTTGACCGCCTCGGGGCGTTCCAGGTAGCCGTAGTGCCCGGTGTCCGGAATCTCCTGGTACCTGGCGCCCGGGATGGCCTCGGCAACCTCCCGTGACAGATAAGGCGGAATCATCCTATCATCGGCGAAGCCAATTGCCAGGCAGGGCACCGTGATTGCGCGATAGGCGGCGATCCGGTCGAACTCGTGGTCCATCGCCCGCTGCGCCCGGATTCCGGGGGGCGTGGCCCCACCGGTGAACTCGAACAGATCCAGCCAATCGCGGGCGGCGTTGGTGTCGGCCATGGTCGCGGGCGACAGATTCATCACCGCGGTCAGGGCCGCCTCGAATTTCGCGGGGAGCTGCACACCCGCGGCGTCGAGGTCCTGCTCACCGGCCGACAGCGTCTTCTGGAACTGGTCCAGCCTGCCGTGGCCCGCCATGAATACAGCCTTGCGGACCAGGTCGGGACGGGCCAGCGCCAGCTCCTGGGCGACCCGGGCGCCCATCGAGGTACCCGCGATCAGGGCGGGCCCTTCGTCGAGGAACTCGATCAGCGCCGCGGTGTCGGCCACCAGCTCCTCGATCCGCATGCCACCGGCAGCCTCGAACGACGGCGCGATGCCCCGGTTGTCGAAGACGCAGACGCGGTACCCGGCCGCGACCAGCGCGGGAACCTGATGCAGATCCCACACCCTGCCCGGCGACCCGGTGCCCATGATCAACACCACCAGCGGACCGCCGCCCTTGACGTCGGTGCCCTTGGTACGGTCGCCCTTGACCTGATAGTTCAGTGCGATGCCGTTCACCGTGGCCAGTGGCATGAAAGAAACCTCTCTGCTTATT
>NZ_JBHXMY010000596.1:0-3529 GCF_042720195.1 Nocardia sp. NPDC058497
CTATTATTTTCGCGGGCTGGGTTGTTTTTTTATATCAGACCGCGGGGGCCCCCGCCGCCGGCCTGTGGGACAACCTCGCCCCTGCCGACGACGCCACCGTGGCGGCGCCCTCGTGGTTCCTGACCGAACGCATGATGGAGTGCCTGGTCGTCGCGTACAGCACCTACAGTCGTCCCCCGCTGGCGACGCAGGGGATGGTGGACGCCGCGATCGGCAGGATCAGCGAGGCCGAGCATCTGCTCAATCAGGAGTTTCTCCAGGTCAGCGACGCCATCTACTCATCGCGGTTCCAGGAGCTCGAGGCGATCCAGCAGGCGCTGGACCGGGCCGGTGCGATCCGGGCCAAACGGCCGCACACCGCCGAGGCGCTGGCCGCCGACGCGCTGCTGCGCCTCGACGCGCTCGCCTACGCGCGGGAGGACGCCACCCGATGAGTCCCGACTCCATGCTGGTCTTCGTGACCTCCGACAAAGGAGGGACAGGGCGCTCGGTCACCAGCTGCAACATCGCCTACCGGTTGTATCTGCGCGGCATGGATGTCGCCTATGTCGACTTCGATTTCGGGTCGCCGACGGCGGGCGCGCTGTTCGAGATCGGTCACGCCGAACGTGGCATCGCCGAAGGCCATGGGCTGCATTCCTATCTACTCGGCGATATCGGTGAGCCGCGGCGGCTGACCGTCGGCCGCGAAACCGACCGCCCGCAGCTGCGCCGCGACGCACCGGGAGCCAGACAGCTGGTGCTGCTGCCCGGTGACGCGGGCGGCGGCGAATTCGGGTGTGACGACGCCATGATCGAGCGCGGCACCACCTTGCTCGCCGACCTGCTGACCGTATTCGACGTGGTGATAGTCGATCTCAGCGCGGGACGCTCGGTCGCGCTCGAGATCGCATTACGCGCCACCGCCTCGAGGATGCTGCGGCACCGCGCGCATCGGTGGCTGGTCTTCCACCGCTGGACACGCCAGCACGTGCTGGCGGCAGGCGGACTGATCCACGGACCGCACGGGTTGCTCAATGCCGCCGCGCACTGGGATCACAACCCTGACGAGCTGCTGGCATCGACGCGCTGTGTGCGCACGGCGGTCGCCGCGTCGGACCGGACCCGGACGACGGACCACCCGCCCCAGGCAGCCTGGCTGAAAGAGCAGGCCAACGCGCTGCGGGAACTCGCCATCGCCAATGGCATCGGCGCGGCCATGGTGCTGGGCCAGACGCCGATCGAGCCGATGCTGCAGTGGCGCGAACAGCTCATCCTCGACGCCGACGTCAACGCCCGGCTCGCCAATCCCGCGACCGTCGAGGCGTACACCGATCTCGCCCGGCGACTGACCGATTCCGCAACATGGGATGTCGACTGAATGAACGCGCCGATCTATCAGGAGGCGTCGGAGGAATCCGCCCTCGCACCACTACCCATGGCCCACCAGTCGATCGTGGTGGGCCACTTGCGCCACGACGAGATCGTCTACGACACCGATCTGGTCCGCGCGCAATTCCGGCGAGCGGTGCCGCTGGTCGCCGCGTTCATCGAGTCCGCGCGCATCGAATTCGGACCTGATACCCGGGTGAGCACCTGCTATCTCACCGACGACTACTTCCAGCCCCGCTTCGAACCGGCGAAAGTGCTCGACCGGCTGTTGCAGGCGGCCGCGGACGCGGGATTGACCATCGACTATCTGGCCCGCGAATCCAGCTGCCACCAGGCTCCCGTGTTCGCGGGCGGGGTGGCCGTCGGCGCGCCGATCCCGGTCGCGGAGATGGTCGCCGCACGGCTGATCGCTCAGCCCGAGGACGAGGAAGTCGCCAACGGCCGCCGGCCACCGACCACCGAATCCGGGTGGTTGTGCAACGGACGCCGGGAGCAGAACGGCTCGTCGCGCTCCGCCATGCATCCGCGACCGTATCGACCGCCGCAGGAGTACGGACGCGGCGAGCATTCGATCTTCCTCGACGTGGAGTTGTGGCACGACCGCGATGCGACCCGGCGCTGGTCCTGCCCGTTTCTGGCCGGTGTGTGGCAACTGCTGCGCCTGGGCATGCTGCGCTATCACGGTGCGCCCGTGGTGGATCCGCAGCCATGGCAGGCCGACCGGGAGTGGCCGGACCACTGGGCGGACCTACCGCCGGTGATCCGGCTCAATCCGGACGCGGCGCCTTTCACCGCGTATCGGACGCTATCGATGCTGCCCAAGCGCTATCTGCTGATCGAGTCGGCGGTGCGGGTCATCCTCGAGCATCTCGCACCGGATGACGATGTCACTGCCCAGATCATGCTCCAAGGCACTGCCGAGCAGGTGCCGGTATCCGCCAAAGTCATTGAGCGAGTGGGACATCTACTCCTGGATGGAACCTGAGCGTGCAGAGCCAAGGAACGCCGGCGCCCATCGTCGTGCTCGGTGAGATCCGCACCTGCCTGCTGCCGCACTCGGTGACACTGGACGGCCAGGCTACCGACGAACTGCTCGCGAGGGTGGCCGGTGCGACCGTCCTGCGCCGCGAACGTCCTGGGCCGCTTGCCTTTTCACCGCGTCACGCGACCGGCGTCGACTGTCATCTCGGCTGGGGGACGACGGCGACCGCGCGCGTGGTGGGGACCGTCGCCTCGACCGCGGTGCTGGTGGGCGGCCGGCTGGCGCAGTTGTCCTCGCACACCACCGTGGTGCGGGCTCAGCAGAAGAAGCGCAGGCCGTGGTCGCACTACATCAGCCGGATCGGGGTGACCGAGGCGATCGGTGAGCTGCCCGATCGCGCGGACGCCGACACAGCGCTGGTCGCGGGCTATTTCGCGCCACCAGGGCCGAACACCTTGGATCTCGCCTCGATCTGCGCCAGACATCTCGATGACCTGCGGTCCTCGCCCGTGCTGGATCAGCACCCGCCGCTGCGGGCGCCGACCACGCGGCTGCGGTGGACCGCCGTCATCGGCCGCACCGCCGGGCCAGCGGCGAAGCTTCGCCTCGAAGACGAGCTCTACCGGGCGCTGCGAGTGACGGTGCGGGAGGCGGTCGATATTCCGGACGCCGTGCGGTTCTGCCAGGACGTCGCTGTGCACGATTGGCTGTTGACGGTCATCGACACGAAGGTGCGCGCGACCGAGGGCTTCGGCGACGAGCGGCAGATGGCGGTGCTCGCACCGGTTCTGGAGCATCTGGCCCACCTGTGGATGCCGGGAGCCCAGGTCCCCGCCGGGATGCGCGCGCCGTGGCGAGACCTGCAGTCCGCTGCCGGCTTCTCGAAACAGTGGACCGCCCGCGTCGAACAGGTGCAGCGCCGGATCCAGGTGGCGACGTACTACGCCGCACGCGGCGGACGCCCGACCGGTGACCGGTGACTACAACCGGAACCAGCGACGGACCAGCAGCGCGAAGAACACCGACATCGAGACCGCGCCCAGCCACGCCTCGACCGCGAAAAGAACCCGCGCCTGCGACGCCATCCCCGTGATGTTTCCCGGATCGAGCGGATTGAGAAAGGTCAGGGTGCTCAGGTAGACAACCTCGGACCACGACTTGTTCCCGGCCCACAAC
>NZ_JBHXMY010000597.1:0-3527 GCF_042720195.1 Nocardia sp. NPDC058497
GTCGACGCTGGCGACCGGAGGTGTTCTTCTCGGCCTGGAAGCGTTGTCCCACATCCATCCACGCCGGCGGTGGGACACCACGACCGTCGCGGACTGGTTGGCCAAGGTGCCCGGGCGCACACCACGACGACTGCTGGAACTGGCCGCCCTGATCTCGTGGACCGCCGACCTCGACCGGATGTCGGTGCAGACGATGATGAGGTTGATCCGCCTGCAGGGCGGACTGCGGACCATGCTGTCGACCACCGGCGGCGCGCAGGAGGATCTGCTGGTCGAAGGTGTCGGCACCCTCGTCGATGGCCTTGCCGGCGAACTCGGTCCCCGTGTTCGTCTCGGGCACCGGGTCACCTCGATCGGAGAGGGCGCCGACGGCGTCACCCTCGCCACGACCGCGGGTACGGTCCACGCCACCAAAGTCGTAGTGACAGTTCCACCACCGCTGCTGGACCGCATCAGCTTCCAGCCGTCCCTGCCGCCCGATCGGATCGCCGCCGCCACCCGCAGCTACATGGGGTCGGTCTACAAAGCGATCGCGGTGTTCGACCGGCCGTTCTGGCGAGACCGCGGCAAGAATGCCGAGATCGTGGTCCTCGGTGCTCCCAGGATCGCCGTGTTCGACACCAGCCCGCCCGATGGTCCCGGCCACCTGTGCATGCTGGTAGGCGGCCCGCACGCACGCGCACTCGACCAGCTCGACGCCGCCTCTCGCCGCGAAACCATCCTCGGTCCCCTGGCTTCCTGGCTCGGCACCGAGGTCCTCGAGCCGGTGAGCTGGCACGAGAAAGCCTGGCATCTCGACGACAACGTCGGCGGCGGCTACTTCGCAGTTCCCGAACCGGGCGCCACCGACGCGCTCATGCCACTGCCGTTCACGCCGGTAGGCGACATTCATTGGGCCGGTACCGAAACCGCGGTCGATCACCCGGGCTACCTCGACGGTGCCATCGAATCCGGCACCCGCGTCGCCCACGAGGTCCTCGACGCCCTCGCGCAGCGAGACCAGGTCACGCCGCGATAGCGAAACCGCTTGATCCGCGGCAGCAGATCGAACCCCAAGAGTTTGGTCACCCCGACCAGCTCGTCGGTCCAGCTCCGTGATGGGGGTGCCGGTAGTAATCGGAACCGGCACCGCCTCCACCGAGGCGATCCTGCGCCGCATCCTCGGGCGGGCGCCCGATGACGACGTAGACCGGACCGGAAGACGTGTTCACGGTCCTGGTTCCCAGCGGCGGCCCGAACTCGCGGGCGCTCACCGCGCACCCGCCGCAGTGCCAGCCGCCGGGAACCCGAGGTCGGCTTGACCGAACACGGTGTAGTGCGCGCCGTCAGCGTTCAACCGCGCCAGGTCATCTCCGATATCGACCAGTGCTGAATACACCGCGGCCAGCACTCCTCGACATAGCTCTTGGCTATGAACTCGGGGTGTCGATGCCGGCGGCCGGTTCGGCGGCGCCGATTTCGCCGGCTGCCTGCTGGAAGGCGTCGGCGGCCCGTGCGAAGTAGTCGAAGAGGAATTCCTGCTGTTCGGGCGTGTAGCCGCGGATGATGTCGCCGATCTTGCGGCGTGCGGGGGCGAGCACCGTGTCGAGGTCGGCCGGCTGGGCGACCGGCTCGACCATGACCTTGCGGCGGTCGCCGGGATCGGCGGTGCGGCGCACATACCCGGCTTGTTCCAGGCGGTCGACGAGCCGGGTGGTGGGTCCGGTGGTCAGCCCTGTGCGGGTGCCGAGTTCGCCGGGAGTCATCGCCCCGCTCAGTTCGAGGATATTCAGCGCGTACAGGTCGGTGGCTCCGAGTCCGACCGCCTTCGCGCCCGCTTGAGCATGCAGCACAACCGAACTCAGGTACCGCCGAAAGACCTGACCGGGGTCGATGTCACATCGATCCGTTGACAAGAGCTCACCCTTCCTCGTAATCTCTTCCTAAACGAAGATACATCTTTGGAGAAGATAGATCTTCTAAGCAGAGGATAGCATGAGAGGGGCTCCCGAAATGACTACGACCACCGCGAATACCGACTCCGCGACCCCAGCCACGTCCCGTCGCCGCACCGTCGCGAAGGTGCTGGGCGTGAGCGCGCTGAGTCTCGGCATCGCCGCCGTCGGCGGGTACGTGTGGCTGGATAAAGCCTCGGAGGTGCGCAATCAAGGCGTTGCCGAGTGCACGGACGTCACGCCCGACGGTGGCACCGCCGCGGACCTGCATGGCGTCTGCGCGACGCTCGCCGAGCTGAACGCGGCCTGGGAGCGGGGCGACGCCGACGCCTACGGCGCGGTCTTCACCGAGAACGGCACCTACACCACCTTCGTGGGCACCTATTACGACGGCCGCCGCGATATCACCGAGAGTCACCGCGCGCTGTTCGATGGATTCGTCAAGGGCAGCAAGCTCGCCGACTCCTACCTCGGCATTCGCTTCTTCGGCGCGGACACCGCGGTCGTCACCACCCGGGGCGACCGGTACGACGACGAGCGGCCGAGCGAGCTGTCCAAGACCGCGTCCTTCACCATGGTGCGCGAACAGGACGCGCAGTGGCGCATCGCCGCTTTCCAGAACACGCAGCGCAAGACGGTCATGGAGCGCATCTCGTTCCTGTTCGATCCAGACACCAAGCCCGAGGCCGAACGGTGAGAGCGCTGGTGACCGTGCTCAGCTCAGGTAGGCGGTGAGGTGGGGGACGGCGTCGACGACGTGTTCTGCCGGGATGGGCTCGGCGATGAGGGTGAACTTCCAATCATCGTGGGCGCGATGCAGTGTGCCGAGGATGAGGCCGGTGTGGGAGCGGGCGGTGGCCAGGTCGATCCGTCACCCAGGTGGCGGATGGCACCGTCTCGCGAGGTCAGTTGTTCGTGAAAGGCGATGTCGGCGAAGCGGGTTCCGCTGAACGACAGCGCGGCCACGTTGAGGTCGATGTCTTTCGCGCGCCGCCGGAACTTGCCTGCGCGCACGGGATCCCAGCCCAGACCCACAGTGATGTGAGTGAGTGTGGCGTGGGGGACTGCTCCGGGCATGTGATGCTCCTGGTCGAGTTGCTTCGGCCGGTTGCCGTCCGGATCCCCCGGTGCACCTATCCGCAAACATGGCGCACGGACCCGGCCCCCGCAACCGGGGGATCACGGGTTTCGTCGAGTCACGCCCTCGGCCCTGTGGTCACACCTCCACCGGGAGCACCCAATTCGTTCTCCTTCGGTCAGGAAGCCGTGGCGGGCTCGATGCTGTGGCGCTTGACGAGCAGCACGATCGCCAGCAGCGGGTAGACCAGAATCGGCAGCAGGGTGCCCAGATACATGGTCTGATCCGCCAGGATGACCGTTCCGGTGAGCAGGGTGAAGTCGAACAGGCCGTGCAGCACGGAGTTGACGGTGTTGCCGCGGCTGACCCGGCGAGTCAGGTAGAAGAAATACCCGGCCAGGCTGACGATGATCGCCTGCGGCAGCGCGCTGACACCATGTGTCACCCCGTTGGCCAGATGCACCGCGCCGAACACGATGCTCGACCACAACGCGACCCGGCCCTCGGTGAGCCCG
>NZ_JBHXMY010000598.1:0-3527 GCF_042720195.1 Nocardia sp. NPDC058497
GCTCTCAGCTGCATGACATCGACGCTACCGCCCGCCGAACCCCGTATTCGCCCTGATCAGCGGTGTCTTCGATTACGCACGGCGCTGCGTAATTGCCGTCACAGCGGGGCGTCAGCCCTCGGCGATGACGCCGGCGATGTCTGGACGCGGGGTCTCGGCACCGCCCCACAAGGTGCCCCGGGGAAGCCTCCCACCGGGTCGAAGGCGGGTGACGGGGGCTTTGATGCAGAATGTGAAGGTGATCGATAGACCGAAGCCGAAGTTCGAGGCACTGTCCGTTGTGGGAACGACGGCTGTCGCGACGCCTGTCAGCGGTTAGTTCGATGTCGGACCAGGAAGCCGGGACAGGTTCGCGAGGGAACCTGGCGGAAGTCGATTCGATGCGCTGGAGCGGCTGCGGCGGAAGTGAGAAGAGATGAAGGCCTCCGAGGGTGGTTCTGGCGAGGCCGAGGGCCGGGCATCGAACGTTGTTCGGCTGCCGAGGCGGCCGCGGCGAGGTCGGGAGGATGTCGGCGACGCTCGGCGTCGGCCTTGGCTCCCTGAGGCTGTTTACGATCCGGCACCTACCCGTCCGGTAACTCGCGCGGAGCTACAGAGCGGAACGGGTTCGTGGTCGGCCGACGCCGCGGCGCAGGCGGGTGGGAACGCCGAGCATGAGCAAAACGTCATCGACCTCGGCGCGTCGCGCCGGAGACGTGCCGGTGCGGATGATGCGCCCAGGGCCGCTCGGCCGAGGGTGATGCCGCGCAGAATCGGGCCTGGCGAGCGGAAGCAGGGCGGCGACGCCGATGCCACCTGATGCGTCGAGGTCGGATGCGGTCAGCCTTCGTCAATAGTCGAGAGCGTGTTCCGGCTGACAGACATGCAGGGGAGACGGCAGATATCGGATGATGGCGTCCAGGAACGGGCCGATATCACTCCACGGAGCCGCATCGCACAGGACGGGCGCGGCGTCGCCGATGTGGGTGAGGCAGCGGACGCGGTCATATAACTGTTCGGGTGGGATCTCTCGCGGGCCGAGGGCGCCGTCCTGTTGTTCCATCACCGTGTTCACGAGGCTGCGGTACCGCTGTTCGGCGACTGTCCAATGGCTGCCATAGAATTCGACTCCCATCGGTTCGAGCGTCCCCATCGGGACCAGATCGACGACGCCTGCAAACCCGGTACCAATGCCGTGCGGGATCTGCAGCGTCAACGGCACCGCCCCGTGCGTATCTGCGATCGTGCGGACGCAGCGGTCGAAGTCCGCGGCGGGATGATCGAGTCCGGTCACCAGGCACAGCCGTGCGACCTGATGGTCGTCGGCCACCCGCAGGATCGTCTCGAGTCGAGGGGCGCGCCGCACCGCCGCGTTCATGACAGCGACCACCCCATCGGCTACCCGGATGGACCGCTCCAGCATCGCGATGGGCGCGTGGCTCGACAGCGCGGTGAGACGAATCGTGTGATCGACGCGGTCTGTTGTCCAGTGGACCGTCGCTGCCGTGTCGGACCCGGTCCCGGCGAAACGGCGGGTCAGCCGGTGGACGACCCGTGTCGTCTCCTCGGGGTCCCCGACGATCGTGACGTTGCGGATCGACTGCGGTTCAATGACTTCGGTGCCCATCGTCGTGGTACTCCAGCTCGACTCGAGGATGCCAGCGCATCCTCAATCCGGTCTCACCGTACCTCTGCCGATGTGCCCGTGAAGCGGATTCCCGCCCCAAAGTAGAACGTGTTCCTATACCGTCGGGCTCGTGCAGAAAGAACAACGCCCTGCCGTGGCCGACTGGTTCACCGCGGACGACGGCACGGTGCGTCTGCAGGGAAGTCGCTGTACTGCCTGCGGCACACCGTATTTCCCGCGCAACGCGCTGGCCTGCCGGAACCCGCAGTGCACGGGTCCCAAGGACGGCTCCGAGCTCGCCGAGTACCTGTTTTCCACCCGTGGCCGGATCTGGTCGTACGCGGACGCCCGCTACAAGCCACCCCCGCCCTATGTCTCGCCAGATCCGTTCGAGCCGTACGTCGTCGCGGCCGTGGAGCTCGAGGTCGAGCAGATGGTGATTCTAGGCCAGGTGGTCCGTGGCCTGACGGTGGATGACCTGGCGGTCGGCATGCCGGTCGAACTGACCCTCGGCGTGCTGTACGAGGACGAGGAAGCGGAACACACGGTGTGGATGTGGAGGCCGGTCGATGACCGAGACCAGTGATCGCGATATCGCAGTCCTCGGTGCGGGCATGCACCAGTGGGGCAAGTGGGGGCGTAATTTCGTCGAATACGGGCTGGTCGCGGCCCGCGCGGCACTGGCCGATGCCGGGGTGGACCACCGCGACGTCGGCTATATCGCCGGCGCCGACACGATCCGCAACGGATACCCCGGATTCGTCTCGGGCGCGACATTCGCCCAGGCACTCGGCTGGACCGGCGCGCGGATCTCGAGCAGCTACGCCGCCTGCGCCTCCGGTGCCCAGGCCATCGCCAACGCGCGCGCCCAGATTCTGGCCGGGTTGTGTGACGTGGCGCTGGTAGTCGGCGCCGATACCACCCCGAAGGGCTTCTTCCAGCCCGTCGGCGGCGAACGCCGCGACGATCCCGACTGGTTGCGATTCCACCTGCTCGGCGCGACGAACCCCATCTACTTCGCGCTGTATGCCCGTCGGCGCATGGCGTTGCACGGCGCCACGCTCGACGATTTCGCCGCGGTCAAGGTGAAGAACGCCCGCCACGGCCTGAACAACCCGTATGCCCGCTATCGCAAGGAAGTGTCGGCCGAGGAGGTCGCCGCCTCGGCGATCGTCTCGGACCCGCTGCGGCTGCTCGACATCTGCGCCACCAGCGACGGCGGTGCGGCACTGGTGCTGACATCGATGGAGTACGCGAGGCGTCACGGCGTCACCGATCCGGTCCGCATCCGAGCACTGTCGACAGTCACCCCGACGTTCCCGAAAACGGTGCTCGATCTCCCGGATTTCGCGACGGACTCCGCCGTGGCCGTCGAGGTTCCGCCACGCGAATTCCGTTCCGCCGTCGCGTACGCCGCCTACGAAGAGGCCGGGCTCGGGCCCACCGACCTGTCCTTCGCCGAGGTCTATGACCTGTCCACCGCGCTGGAGCTGGACTGGTACGAGGACATCGGACTCTGCGAGAAGGGCGGCGCGGAGAAGCTGTTGCGCAGTGGCGCAACGACACTGGGTGGCCACGTGCCGGTGAACCCCAGTGGCGGACTGGCCTGTTTCGGTGAGGCGATTCCCGCGCAGGCGATCGCCCAGGTCTGCGAGCTGACATGGCAGTTGCGCGGCCAGGCCGAGGGCCGCCAAGTCGACGACGCGCGCGCGGGAATCGCGGTGAACCAAGGCCTCTTCGGCCACGGCTCGGCAATCATCGCCACCCGCTGACGGGGCTGGGGGGGCCCGGGGGAGAAGAGGTGGTGGGGGGGGGGGGGGGGGACGGGCGGGTGGGTTTGGAGTCTGTGTCTGGGTGGCTCCCAGTCCCGCCCCGCCCCCCCCCGCCCCCCGCCCCCGCGCCGATATTGCCGAACGCCCAG
>NZ_JBHXMY010000599.1:0-3519 GCF_042720195.1 Nocardia sp. NPDC058497
CCCGCGCTTAAGTTGGTATCGGCGGGTGGCGCGCGCGGCGCGCACCGGCCGAAACCATTAGCGTGGAGTGATGAGTTCATCGTTGCCCACGCCGCGCATCCAGCTGACGCCGCAGCAGTGGCGGGCGAAATTGGATCCGCAGGAATACGCCGTTCTCCGTGAAGCCGCCACCGAGCGCCCGTTCGTCGGCGAGTACACCGACACCAAGACCGAAGGCGTCTACACCTGCCGCGCCTGTGGTGCCGAATTGTTCCGCAGCACAGAGAAATTCGATTCCCACTGCGGCTGGCCGTCGTTCTTCGACCCCGCCGATTCCGACGCGGTGATCCTGCGCGCCGACGACAGCCTCGGCATGCGCCGGGTGGAGGTGCTGTGCGCCAACTGCCACAGTCACCTCGGCCACGTCTTCGAGGGCGAGGGGTATCCCACCCCGACCGACCAGCGCTACTGCATCAACTCGATCGCGCTTCGCCTGCAGCCGACCGAGGAATGACATGAGAAAGGGCCCGGTCCAGCGACCGGGCCCTTTCTTCTGTTTACGGCAGCGCGGTGACGAGCTGTTCGACCTCGACACGGGGGCCGGTGAAGAACGGGATCTCCTCGCGGACATGCAGGCGGGCCTCGGTGGCGCGCAGGTCACGCATGAGGTCGACGATGCGGTGCAGTTCCGGCGCCTCGAAGGCGAGGATCCACTCGTAGTCGCCGAGCGCCATCGAGCTGACGGTGTTGGCCCGCACGTCCGGGTAGCCGCGGGCGGCCTTGCCGTGGTCGGCGAGCATCTTGCGCCGCTCCTCGTCGGGCAGCAGGTACCACTCGTAGGACCGCACGAACGGGTACACGCAGATGTAGTTGCCCGCGTCCTCGCCCGCCAGGAACGCCGGGATGTGGCTTTTGTTGAACTCGGCGGGCCGGTGCACCGCGACATTGCTCCACACCGGTGCGCTGGCCCGGCCCAGCTCGGTGGTGCGGCGGAAGTCGGCGTAGGCGGCCTGCAGGTCCTCGACGCGCTCGGCGTGGGTCCACAGCATGAAGTCGGCGTCGGCGCGCAGGCCCGCCACGTCGTAGATGCCGCGCAGCACGACACCCTTGTCGGCCAGGCCGTCGAAAAAGGCCTGCGCTTCCTTGACCGCCTCGGCGCGGTCCTCGCCGAGCACGCCCGGCTGCACCTGGAACACCGAGAACATCAGGTAGCGAATGGTGGAGTTGAGGGCCTGGTAGTCGAGTCGCGCCATGATCCCTATCGTGCCACTGCGCGGCTGGGCGCCCGCCGGTGGGCGGGCGCTGTCGCCGTGGTCAGCTCGTGGTCGGCCGGTCCGCGCGCCACGGCCGGTTCTCATCGGTGCCGAAGATCGAGGTGACGGTGTCCGCTCGATCGCCGTGTAGTGCGACCGGACCGAGGTCGGGGTCGAGAACAAGGGTGCGCAGTGGCCGCGTCGGCGGCTCGTCGGTGGTGGTCACAGCGGGCGATCATGCCGCATCGCTATCGCCGTGACCGATGACACGCCGGGGCAGGCAGGCGGTCGTCGGCCGCTACCAATGGCCGCTGCGTCCCATTCGTGGCTGGTTCGTCTGAAGAAGCGGACTCCCATCCACCCCGGGTGTGAGCACACCGTCTGTCGAGAGGAACCCTGCGATGACCATCCACCTGTCCAACCACCTTGCTGAGGACCTCGGGGGTGTGCGATGACCGCCCCGGCTGTAGTAGTCGAGGATCTGCATGTCGCCTATGGCAAAACGTGGGCCCTCGACGGTATCGATCTGGAGGTTGCCGCGGGGGCGACGCTCGGGGTGCTCGGCCACAACGGGGCAGGCAAGACAACGTTGATCCGTGCCCTCACCACCCTGGTGCGGCCCACTATCGGCCGCGTGGAGATCGGGGGCCTCGATGTGATCGGCGACGCCACCGAGGTTCGCCGCCGGATCGGGGTAACCGGTCAATACGCCGGACTCGACGAATTCCTCACCGCCCGTGAGAATGTGGAGTTGATCGGTCGCCTGGCTGGGCTTCGCGGCACGGCCCGCGCACGTGCCGATGCGTTGATCGATCGGCTCGGGTTGCACGAGTTCGCGACCCGGCGGGTCGGGGAACTCTCCGGCGGTTCCCGCCGCCGCGTCGACCTGGCCGCCAGCCTCGTCGGTGACCCGTCGGTGCTGTTCCTGGACGAGCCGACCACCGGCCTCGATCCCCTGGCCCGCGCGGGATTGTGGGACGTCGTCGACGAGCTCACCGCCGCGGGCACCACCGTCGTGCTCACCACCCAGTATCTCGAGGAAGCCGACCGGCTCGCCGACCACATCGTGGTCCTGAGCCAGGGCCGGATCGCCGCGCGCGGCACGCCGGCTGAGCTGAAACGGATCGTCGGCGGCAAGGTCCTGCACGCCACCCTCCCCCGCCACCAGATCGCTGACCTGCCGTTCACCCCGGACACCGAACGGGTCGACGGCACCGGTGTGCGGGTGTCGGTCACCGTCGACGACGCCCGCACCGCGACCGCACTGGTCGCCGACCTGCACCGCGGCGCCATCGATGTCACCGACCTCGATGTCACTTCCCCGAGCCTCGACGAGGTCTTCACTCACCTCGCCCACACCACCGGAGCCCACCGATGACCACCACCACGACCGCGGTCAGGCACTCCCCGATCGGGAACCAGCTCGCCGCCCTGACCGTCCGAAACCTGCGCACCAGCGCCCGCGTCCCACAGCTGCTGATGTTCTCGCTGACCATGCCGATGGCGATGCTCGTGCTGTTCAGCCAGGTGTTCCGCAGCGTCGCCACCGGACCCGGCTTCCCTGCCGGGGTCAGCTACATCGATTTCCTCACCCCGGCCATGCTCGCCGTCGCCACGGTGATGGCAGGCACCAACGCCGGAGTCTCCGCCGCGATCGACCACACCAACGGCCTGCATGACCGCTTCGCGGCCCTGCCCATGCGGACAACGTTGCCCGGGGTAGCTCGCACCGTCAACGAGGCCGTGTTCACCCTCGCCCGAGCTGCGCTGCTCGGGATCGCCGCCGTGCTGCTGGGTTTCGACTTCCACGGCACCGCCGTCGATGCCATCGCCGCGGTGGTGGTTCTGGTGGTGCTGGCGGGGGCGATGAGCGCGTTGTTCGGGCTGATCGGGGACCGGCTACGCCGCCCGGACGTGGTCCAGTTCGCCGGAATGATGGTGATGATGCCGCTGATGTTCGTCTCGAGTGCGTTCGCGCCGATCGAGACCATGCCCGGCTGGATGCAAGCCATGGCCACGGTGAATCCGGTCGCGCACGCCACCGACGCCCTGCGCGGGCACGTGCTCGGCATCGCCACCGCCGCGGACACCGCCACCGCCCTGATCGCGGCGATCGGACTGTGGGCCGCGGTCACCGCTGTCCCCGCCCTCATCGGCATGATTCGGTCGACCCGCGCCCACTGACAACGCACCCGCCCCGTGGCGGGCCCAGGCCCCGGGCCCGCCGGGGGGGGGGTTTTGGTTGGTTCCGGAACCGGGCCCCCCCAGGGCGCAAACCCCCCCCGGG
>NZ_JBHXMY010000600.1:0-3513 GCF_042720195.1 Nocardia sp. NPDC058497
CATCGGGCGGATGGGCAAGTTCAATCGTGGTGTGTGTTCGGTGGCGTTCCCGATCGCCATGCGCTGGCTCGCCGGGGAGATCATGGCGCCGCCGCGGTCGTTCGCGCGTGAATTCGACATTCCGCACGAGGTGATCGAGCAGGCGTTCTGGAAGTCGGAGCACTCCCAGAAGATCCTGTCCGGCTACTTCGGCGACATGCGCAAACTGGCCGACGACCTCGGCCTGATGAACCCGGTCGCACGGCGGATGTGGCGGACACTCGGTGTAGGCGGACCCGCTTCGCGCTACCGCAGCGAGCCTGCGCGCGGCAAGCGCCGGGTCGCCTGAGCCTGGGCAGGTGGCGCTGGATCAGTGACCGTCACCGGCGACGAGCTGGGTGATGATTTCCACGAGCTGCTGGTCGGGATCGAGAGCCAGACCATGTCTGCGGGCGACACCGTCGACCACGTGCCAGGCGTAGGAGGCGAGCTCCTCGATCAGCTGTTCTCTGGTCAGCGCCGGATTCGTGTCGTTGGCCCAGCGGGTGACGGTCGCCTCGGTCATCGACACGATGGCGAAGGTCATCGTGTCGGCCGTGGCGTCGTCGGTCACGCCGACGACACCGGCGAGGCCGGTGACCAGTGCCCTGGCCGACGCCGCGATGGTCGCGATGAGGGCGCTCATCGCGTCAACATCGGGATCGGCCTCCGACGGGCCGGTGCGCAGGAACTCGTGCAGCCGTGGATGCACTTCGATCCAGGTGACCACGCCGCCGACAGTGCGCACGAGGATGTCGTGGATGGAGCCGTCGCCGATATCGAGGGCGTCTTCGATCTCGGCGACGAACCGGTCGGCGATCTCACTCCTGATCCGGCGATCCAGTTCGTCGCGGCCGGCGAACTGCCGGTAGACGACTGATTTCGCGAGGCCCGCGTGCTCGGCGATCTGCACGATCGGGACCTCGACGCCGGCGGGGGCCCGCTCGAGCAACTCGACCGCGGACAGCACGATCCGCTCCCGGCGGCTGTCGTTGTGCGGTTGCCATCGGGTTTGTCTGCCGCTCGCGGCGCTGGAGGGGTGTGACGGTGCGGTCGACACCCGCCCGAGTGTAGAGCACCTGCCAGCGCCCGAAACCGCTACCGCGGTACCGACACAGGATCGGTGCAGCTCGTCAATGAGTCGACCAGGGAGCACGGCACAGGTCCGCGGGTCGGTCGATAGCCGGCGGGGACGCCGCCCAGCGCGGTGATCGCCCGGTAGGCCGCGACGGCGTCGGTCGGCTTGCGGGTGAGGGTGGGATCGGTGCGTACGTCGACGGTGTAGAGGCCGAAACGTGGTGTGTAGGAACCCCATTCGTAGTTGTCGGTGAGGCTCCAGTAGTTGTAGCCCATCAGCGGGATGCCGTCGGCGACAGCGCGCTGCAACCAGTAGACGGTGTCGCGCAGCGAATCGGCGCGGGTGTAGCCGTCCGTGCGCGGCAGCCCGTTCTCGGTGGGGATGCCGTTCTCGACGATGTAGAGAGGCTTGCCAGGGAAGCGGCGCGCGTAGTGATCGAGTGCATAGTAGATGCCTTCGGCCTGCAGCGGAATCGTCCAGAGCCGGTCGAAATCGGGGACGGCGAGCTGGGTGGGAGACAGGCCGTAGTAGTAGTCGATGCCGAGGTAATCCAGGCGCGCCGAGATCCGGTCGAGCAGGGGACCGCTGACCGCGTCGTCGGCGGCGGGGATGTACGCGACATTGCTGGTGACCTGGGCGCCGGGCTGCACGGCATGGATGTAGTCGTAGATGCTGTTGTGCGCCTGTGTGATTCGTGAACCCATGGCGAGGACATCGGTCGCGCCGATACCGCTGCGGCGCAGTTCGTTGACCAGATAGAACGTCGGCTCGTTGAAGGTCACCCAGAGTGGGTCGGTGCCGGCGAAGCGGTCGACCACGTGCCGGGCGTTGGCGAGCCAGTTCGCCACGATCTCGGGATCGCGCCAGCCGCCCCGATCGGCGGCCCAGCCCGGGTACACCCAGTGGTCGAGGGTCAGCATCGGTCGCATGCCCGCGTCGGTGATCGCTCGCACGACATCGTCGTAGAAGGCGAGTGCGCTCTCGTCCCAGACGCCGGGTTGCGGTTGCACGCGGGCCCATTCGATGCCGATGCGGTACACGCGCACACCGAGATCCGCGGCGAGGGTGATGTCGGATCGGTAGCGCGTGCGGAAGTCGACCGAGTTCAGATACGGGTCGTGCGTCGCGCCCGACTCGGCATAACGGCGCCAATTGCTGTCCGGTGCATCGCCTTCGGCTTGGAAGCCAGAAGCTGCCACGCCCCAGAGGAATTCGGGTCCGAGGGGCGCCAGCTGGGCAGGTGCGGGAGGTCGAGCGAGGGCGGGGGAGAGGCTGGCCGGGAGCAGTGCCGCGGCGGCCAAGGCGACCGTGACGAGGAATCGGCGAACACTGGGGGAGGGCATGACACTCACTCCTGGCAGGAAAGGGGAGGGAAGTGTTTCAGTGTGCGGCATCGGGCAGGTTGATTCCGGGAATCAGGCCGGTGCGGCGAATGAACTCAAAGGTCGATAATCAACATGTCAATACGTAGATATGCGCATCTACTAATATGACATCCCTTCACTCCACCAACGTCCACCGCCAGTAACAACAAACCCGTCATTTTTCGACAACTCACCAGCACCGACGAGAGAGGGAGGCAGGCCCGCCTGTCGCGACGGCGCTCCGGGAAGTCGAGTGAGTTGCCTCTCAGGGGACCGTCCTGAGTCGATGGATCCGTTTCCCTCGAGCCAGGATTCGAGGATGGCGTGGAATCCCTTACCTGCCCTCGCACGCGAACTCGCCGCACAGCCCTGGCTGATGCGCGGCGCCGGCGTCGTCTTGCCGACCGAACGACTGCTGCGCAGGCTCAGCGGCGGCCGGTGGGGAGTTCTGGACCTGGCCGGCCTGCCGTCGATCGAGGTCACCGTGGTCGGCCGCAAGTCGGGTCAGCCGCGGACGACGTCGCTGCTGTGCGTCCCGGACGGCGACGGCTTCTATCTCGTCGGCTCGAACTGGGGCAAGCCGCAGCATCCGGCGTGGTCGGCGAACCTGCGCGCGGCACGCACCGCCTCGGTCCGCTACAGCAGCAGCTCACCGTTCCCGGTGACGGTCACGGAGATCACCGGCGTCGAGCGTAAACGCGTCTGGGACCAGGTCGTGGAGTTCTGGCCCGGCTACGAGATGGAATTCGAATTGTCCGGCGGCCGTGAGTTTCGCATCTTCCGGCTGGACAGCATCGGGGACTGAGTTACGGAGGTGCCGATCCAGGACTGGTCGACGAGCCGCGTCGGATCAGGCGGGTTGCGTCGTTCGAAGGCACCGCGTCAGACGGTGGGCGCGACCCGCAGTCGATGCCAATCGGCGATGAGCTCCGCGACGAGCCACGGCGCGTCGCACATGGGGAAGTGGTATCCGTTCGGCACCACCGCTTGATCGACGTCGGGCTCGAGCGTGCGCCACCGGGATTGCATCCTCAGTGGATCGTTGTGTTCTCC
>NZ_JBHXMY010000601.1:0-3509 GCF_042720195.1 Nocardia sp. NPDC058497
ACCCGAGTGATATTCGGGTCGGGGGGGCTGGTTTTTGTTTAAACCCCCCCCCCACCGGGGTGAGCGAGTCGAACAACCCGGACCGGATCGACCATGTGTTCCGGCCCAAGGCCGATGCCGCGTGGCATCTGCACGAACTCACCCGCGATCACTCGTTGTCGCTGTTCGTGCTGTTGTCGTCAGCGGGTGGGCTCGTTCTGGCCGCCGGTCAAGCGAACTACGCCGCGGCGAATGTCTTCCTCGACGCTCTCGCGGCCCACCGTCGCGGCTTGGGACTGCCCGCGACCGCTCTCGATTACGGCCTGTGGGCGAGATCGACCGGACTCGGCGCCGAGCTGTCCGAGGACGATTTCGACCGGATGCGCAGGCAGGGCTTCCCGCCGCTGACCGAGGCCGAGGGTCTGGCGCTGTTGGATGCGGCGATCACCACCGATACCGCCCAGCTGGTAGCGCTCCGGATCGACCCCGCCGGACTCCGGACCCGGGGCGAGCAGATCCCCGCCCTGCTGCGCGCGATCGCGTCGGTCCCGGTGCGTCGCCGGACTCGAACCCCGGCGGGTCGAGCGTTCGCGCACAAGCTGGCCGGTCTCTCCGATGCCGATCGTGGCAGCGCCCTGCTCGACCTCGTCCGGTCGGTAGCCGCCGAAACCCTCGGACATGCCACGATCGACGCCGTCGAACCGCAGCACGCTTTCCAGCAGCTAGGGTTCGACTCTCTGCGCGCCATCGAGTTCCGCAACAAGCTCAACGCCGCGACGGGTCTGCGACTACCGGCCACCCTCATCTTCGATCACCCCAATCCCCGGATCGTCGCCGAGTTCATCGATTCCCAACTCACCGGCACAAGCCAGGACACCGAGATCACCGCGGGCAAACCGGTCGACGACGAGCCCATCGCTGTGGTGGCGATGAGCTGTCGCTACCCGGGTGGTGTCGCTTCGCCGGAAGATCTGTGGCGGTTGGTCACCTCCGGTGGCGACACCACCGGCGAGATGCCGGGCGATCGCGGCTGGGACATCGAGCGCATCTACGACCCTGAGCCCGGCAAGGCGGGCAAGACCTACACCCGGCACGGCGGGTTCTTGTATTCGGCGGGTGAGTTCGACGCGGACTTCTTCGGAATCAGCCCCAACGAGGCCCTGATGATGGATCCCCAGCAGCGGTTGCTGCTGGAGGTTTCGTGGGAGGCGCTGGAACGCGCCGGGGTGGATCCCGCGGTACTGCGTGGCAGTGCGACCGGCGTGTTCACCGGTGTGATGTACCACGACTACGCCCAGGGCACCGGAACCGGTAGCAGCACCGGCGGTAGCTTGGTGTCCGGTCGTGTGTCGTATGTGTTCGGCCTGGAGGGGCCGTCGGTCACCGTCGACACGGCGTGCTCGTCGTCACTGGTGGCGATGCATTTGGCCGCGCAGTCGTTGCGGTCGGGGGAGTGCGATCTGGCGCTGGCCGGTGGTGTGGCGGTGATGGCCACCCCCGACATGTTCCTCGAGTTCAGCAGGCAGCGCGGGATGGCGCCGGACGGGCGGTGCAAATCCTTCGCCGAGAGCGCCGACGGTGTTGCCTGGTCCGAGGGGGCCGGTGTGCTGGTGTTGGAGCGGTTGTCCGACGCGCAGCGCAATGGTCATCACGTTCTTGCTGTGATTGCTGGTTCGGCGGTGAATCAGGACGGTGCTTCGAACGGATTGACCGCGCCGAACGGTCCCTCCCAGCGGCGGGTGATCCGGCAGGCTTTGGCCAACGCGGGCGTCTCGCCGGGGGACGTCGATGCGGTGGAAGCTCACGGCACCGGAACGACGCTGGGCGATCCGATCGAGGCGCAGGCGTTGCTGGCGACCTACGGGCAGGACCGGGACGCGGACCGTCCGTTGTGGTTGGGATCGCTGAAATCCAACATCGGTCACGCTCAGGCCGCGGCCGGTGTGGGTGGTGTGATCAAGATGGTCATGGCGATGCGGCACGGCGTGCTGCCCCGGACCCTGCATGTGGACCAGCCGAGCACCAAAGTCGACTGGACCGAAGGCCACATCCGGTTGCTGACCGAGTCGGCGCCGTGGCCGGAGGTGGATCGGCCGCGTCGTGCCGGTGTGTCCTCCTTCGGACTCAGCGGCACCAACGCTCACCTCATCCTCCAACAGGCCCCTGTGCTGGACCCGGCTCCGGTCGTGGAGCGAGCTCCGGTGGTCGAGACTGTCCCGGGGGTTCTGCCGTGGGTGCTCTCGGCGCGCAGTGGTGCGGCGCTTGCCGGTCAGGCCGCGCGTCTGGCATCGCACGTCGACGACCACGACCCGGACCCGATCGATGTCGGTTTCTCGTTGATCGCTTCGAGAGCAATGTTCGACCAGCGGGCAGTGGTGTTGTCGCGCGATCTCGATGGTCTGCGCGCCGGGGTACAAGCGCTGGGTCGCGCCGAAACCATTCCGGGTGTAGTGACCGGCCGCGTGGTGGCTGGTTCGACCGGTCTGGTGTTTTCCGGTCAGGGTGCGCAGTGGGCGGGTATGGCCGTCGAGTTGCGCGGGGCCTATCCGGTGTTCGCCGAGCAGTTCGATGCGATCGTCGCGCAGCTGGATGTGCTTCTGGAGCAACCGGTTTCGTTGGCCGAGGCTTTGGCCGATGACGCCCTGGTCGATCGGACGGTGTTCGCCCAAGTGGGGTTGTTCGCGTTCGAGGTCGCGTTGTTCCGACTGCTGGAGTCGTGGGGCCTGCGTGCGGACGTGGTGGCCGGTCACTCGATCGGTGAGGTCGCTGCCGCGCATGTGGCCGGAGTGATGTCGCTGGCGGATGCGTGTGTGTTGGTGGCGGCGCGTGGCCGGTTGATGCAGGCGTTGCCTGCCGGTGGGGCGATGGTGGCTGTCGGTGCCTCGGAGGCCGACGTGGTGCCGTTGCTTGCTGGTGGGGTGTCGATCGCGGCGGTCAACGGTCCGTCGTCGGTGGTCCTTTCCGGTGTGGAAGCTGACGTTTCCGCTGTGGTCGATCGTTGTGTCGAGCGTGGTTGGCGGACCCATCGGTTGCGGGTGTCGCACGCTTTCCATTCGGTGTTGATGGAGCCGATTCTGTCCGAATTCGCCACGGCGATAGAGGGTTTGACGTTCACCCGTCCGAACATCGCGTTGGTTTCGACGGTGACCGGTGTCCGGGTCACCGACGAGATGACCGACCCGGCGTACTGGGTCGGTCAGGTGCGCGAGACGGTTCGCTTCGCCGACGCTGTCGCCACGATGGCCGGCAGCGGTGTCACCCGGTTCGCCGAGGTCGGACCCGACGCCGTGCTCTTCCCGATGATCAACCAGATCGTCGATGACGGGGCAGCGCCCACGGGCGCGGCGACGGTGGTGGCGCTGGCGCGTCGAGACCATGCCGACGCGCTCACCGTAGCGGGGGGAGTGGCCGGGCTGTTCGTCTCCGGCGCCGACGTGGACTGGGCAGGCCTGTACACCGGTTCGGGAGCTCGGCGAATCGACCTGCCCACCTTCGCCTTCCAGCGTCAGCACTTTTGGATGGCAGAAGGG
>NZ_JBHXMY010000602.1:0-3496 GCF_042720195.1 Nocardia sp. NPDC058497
CTGTCGTACCGATATTGAGCGCAACCGCACCATGGTCTTCCAGCCATACACGGAACTTGTCCGAATTCCGGGTGAGACTGTTCAACTCAGCCAGTTCCTCGCTGGAAAGATCGAGCCGCTGGGGCATCACGATCGGGTCGGTCGATTTTCCCTCGACCGCAGTCGAACTGACGACCGTCAGCGGCGAGCTGCCGCTCACTTGCGCCGAGGGCACGACTAAATCCGGACGCTGCGGCTCATTCGTATCGATAAACTTCAAGGAGACTGTGACCGTGAGCACGACGGTCACGACCGCAGTAAGCAGAACCAGTCCGACCTTTACTCCGAACGGCGGCGATGTTTGAAAGATCGTCGCCTCGTGCACGATCGTCGAGTCGCGCACGAACATTGCGTTCTGGGTCCCGTTCCCCACTACCGCCTGGTTCGCGTTTCCATCTGCATAGGATGAGACGGTAGGTTGTTCGGAGCTACTCGGATCTGCCACCGAAACTCACATTTTGGGTCCCCGTATGCATATTCGCGACTTGGGCATTTCCTGAAGCGTAGGAAATGATACCGGCGGAGCGGTCCACCGATGTGGACTCAGCGATCATTCGCGTAATCTCACGCGCCAGGTCCGAATCCAATTCGAGAATGCGCGTCATCGACGCACGCAATTCGGACTGCCCGTCGGCGGAGCCGAGTGAGTTGCCGAGGTCTGCGCCGTCGGCGTGAAAGATTCGTTGGAGTAGTCGCTGTCCGAGTGACACAGTCGCATCGGCGGCCCGATCCTGCCCTTGGGAGAGAACTGCCGCACCGTACGCCCCGACCGCCGCTGTCACGAATGGCCACGCAGCGTCGACAAGGGCTGGAATTTCCGCGGTCATCAGGCAACACTCCCCTCGAGCCTGGCTGGCTACGGTGCCATCGTAGCGAAAGCCCTACGCCACGGCGCACTTTCAAGGTGATCGGCACCGATTCTGGCGCTCTCGAGGTGGCGGCCGCACATACGACGACCACCTTTGAGAATCACATCGAGACGTTGCTGATTCCGGGCATGATGCTGGCCGACCCACAGCGCGTTCGAACTACAACGACCCGATCCAGTTCCGAAGCAGCTGAGCACCCGCATCACCGGACTTCTCCGGGTGGAACTGGGTGGCCGAGAGGACACCGTTCTCGACGGCGGCGAGGAAGGGAACACCGTGCTCGGCCCAGGTGAGTTTCGGCGGCGCGATGTGCTCGTTCTCGGGAAGTTCCCACTGCTGGGCGGCGTAGGAGTGGACGAAGTAGAAGCGGGTGTCGGCGTCGAGGCCGGCGAACAGGGTGCTGTCGGCGGGGGCCTTGACCGTGTTCCAGCCCATGTGCGGGAGGACCGGCGCGTCGAGGCGGGCGACGGTGCCGGGCCATTCACCGCAGCCTTCGGTCTCCACATCGAACTCGACACCACGATCGAACAGGATCTGCATGCCGACACAGATGCCCAGGACCGGGCGGCCACCGGCGAGACGCTGGCCGATGATGCGCTCACCGCGCACCTCGCGCAGCCCGGCCATGCAGGCCGCGTACGCGCCGACACCGGGGACGACCAGTCCGTCCGCGGCGAGCGCGGCCTGTGGGTCGGCGGTGACCTCCACCTGCGCACCGGCCCGCACCAGCGCGCGCTCGGCGGAGTGCAGGTTGCCGGAGCCGTAATCCAGCAGGACGACGGATCTCGAACTCACAGGACGCCTTTCGTGGACGGGACGCCGCTCACCCGCGGGTCGATCTCGACGGCCGCGCGCAAAGCCCGCGCCACCGCCTTGAATTCGGCCTCGGTGATGTGGTGCTGATCGCGGCCGTAGAGCACCCGCACGTGCAGCGCGATCCGGGCGTTCTGCGCGATCGACTCGAACACGTGCTTGTTGAGCACGGTCGAGTACGAGGCGCCGGGGCCCGCGCTCGGAATGATGGTGTGCACCAGGTGTTCCGGCTCGCCGGTGAACACACAGTACGGACGGCCGGACACATCGACGGCGGCGTGCGCGAGGGTCTCGTCCATCGGGATGAACGCGTCGCCGAAGCGGCGGATGCCCTTCTTGTCGCCCAGCGCCTTGCCCAGCGCCTGACCGAACACGATCGCGGTGTCCTCGACCGTGTGGTGCGCCTCGATCTCGATGTCGCCCTCGGCCCGCACGACCAGGTCGAACCCGGCGTGCGCGCCCAGCGCGGTCAGCATGTGGTCGTAGAACGGGACACCGGTGGAGATCTCGGTCTGCCCGGTGCCGTCGAGGTTCAGCTCGACCAGAATGCTGGATTCCTTGGTGACGCGCTCCACCCGCGCTGTTCTGCTCATATCAATTGCCTCCAGCGGTCAGTGGGTGAGGTCGGTGCCCGCGATGTCGCGGCTCACGCGCAGGAACTCGTCGTTCTCCGCGGCGAGCCCGACGGTGGCGCGCAGGTAGCCGGGGATGCCGACGTCGCGGATGAGCACACCGGCGTCGAGATAGTGCTGCCAGGTGCGTGCCGCGTCGGTGAACCGGCCGAAGAGGATGAAGTTGGCGTCGCTGGGAATCACCTCGAAGCCCTGCTCGGCCAGCGCGGCGGCGACGCGGTCCCGCTGCGCCGCCAGTTCCGCGACGCTGCCCAGGGTTTCGTCGGCGTGCCGCAGGGCGGCGCGCGCGGCGGCCTGGGTGACCACCGACAGGTGATACGGCAGGCGAACCAGCAGGATCGCGTCGATCACGGCGGGCGAGGCGGCCAGGTAGCCGAGGCGCCCGCCGGCGAAGGCGAACGCCTTGCTCATGGTGCGGGTGACCACGAGCTTGGTCGGGAACCGGTCGATCAGCGTGATCGCGCTCGGCGCTGCCGAGAACTCGCCGTACGCCTCGTCGACGACGACGATGCCGGGCGCCGCCGCGAGCAGACGCTCGAGCTCGTCGATCGGGATGCTGTGCCCGGTCGGGTTGTTCGGGCTGGTCACGAACACCACGTCGGGGTGGCGTTCGGTGATCTGCGCGACGGCGTAGTCGATGTCGAGGGAGAAGTCGCCGCTGCGCTTGGCCTCGATCCACTCGGTGTCGATGCCCTCGGAGATGATTGGGTGCATCGAGTACGAGGGCACGAAACCCAGTGCGCTGCGGCCGGGTCCACCGAAGGCCTGCAGCAGTTGCTGCAGGATCTCGTTGGAGCCGTTGGCCGCCCACACATTGGCGGTGTCGACGGCGACGCCGGTCTGGCGGGTCAGGTACGCGGCGAGATCCGCGCGCAGGGCGATCGCGTCACGATCCGGGTACCGGTGCAGGTCGGCGGCGGCGGCGCGCACCGATTCGGCGACGTCGTCGATCAGCGCCTTACTCGGCGGGTGCGGGTTCTCGTTGGTGTTGAGCTGCACCGGAACCGTCAATTGCGGTGCGCCGTACGGCGATTTGCCGCGCAGGTTGTCACGCAGCGGCAGCTGGTCCAGGGTCGCCGAGGCGCCGGGCACGGTGGGAGTACTCACGACAGTGCCTCGAAACGCGCCCGCACGGCCTGGCCG
>NZ_JBHXMY010000603.1:0-3493 GCF_042720195.1 Nocardia sp. NPDC058497
CGCCACGCGGTGCGCCGCCGAGAGTTCGCTGTCGGGGATTTTTCTGTTGGAATGTTCGGCTCGGGCCAAGTGTTCGGCGATCACCGTGTCGATGGTTTGTCCGACCATCGACAGTAGCCCGCCGCCGTGAGCAGTCGTGGTCACCAGGACATAGCCGTCGGTATCGCCGCGTTCGGTTCCGATCGTCACCAGGAAGGCGAAACCCCGCCCGTAGCGGGCATTCTCAAGCCCCTGGTGGACGTACGGGATGAGAGTGTCTGGATCCTGCGCCAGATCGCGCGCGATGCGCAGCGCTTCGTCATAGGTCGGGGGAGAGCTCGGACCTGGCCGTTTCATGACCGCCAGCCTATCGAGCCGGACATTCCGGGGCCGAATGCGAATTCGGTACGACAGGATGTCCTGACCTGCGGGGCACCTCGGGGTCGTGCCGGACGCGCGATAGGCGGCAGAAGAGTGCGTTCGAACGCGCTGGCGGCACGCGTCCGCGACCGTTGAACTCATGTCCTGCGCACCCGCGGACGCCGCCTCGTGGCGGAAGTAGGTCATGCCTCCCGGTTTCTCCTTGCGTGACCGGCCCGTTCGAAGCTCGACACATAGCCAGGAAATAGAGTCGTGACGCCGCCCATATTTCCGGCAGCGCAATTCGGACGGCAATGGCGCAAACGCGGGCGGGTCAACCGATCAGAAATGAACGATAGCGACCCGACCCGCAAATCTCCGGCATATTCCGGAAATTAGAGACCCGACGGTGACTACTCGCCGCCGAGAATGCCGAGCACCTGCTCGGAGAAGAAGAACGGCTCGAGGCGTTCCCGGATCAGTCCGGCCAGTACACCGTTGCGCTTGGCCGACTCGATGACGGCGGGGCCGTAGCGCAGGATCTCGGTGCTGATGTCGTCGGCGGTCAGGCCGAGCTCGGGCAGCATCGCCGCGAGTGTGTGCTTGCTGTACTTGGTGTAGAACACCTCGACGCATTCGCGCACCAGCATCCCGAAGTATTCCTTCTCCCTGGTCGTCACCGCGATCTCGTAGCAGATCTGGACCAGTTCGTTGAGATCCTTCTGGGTGAGGTACTCGCGCAGGCCTGCCACGGGCTCGTCGGCGTGCAGGTCCCAGAACTCCATCGCCGCCGAGTGCACGGGGGCGTCGCGCAGCATGTCGCGGATGGCGTTGTTGGTGCGCTTGAGCGCGAACAGCGCGCCCTTGCCCGCGAGATCGCCGACGAAGGTACTGTCGGCGACCTTCTTGGCGCGGTTGGCGGCCGACTGGCCCAGCGACATCAGCGAGGAGACGCCGGGGATCTTCTCGGCGCGTTCCCGGTTGGCCTGCATGAAGTCGCCGATCAGCTTGTCGACGAAGCGGGCGGCGACGGTGGCGACGAGCGGGCTCTCGGTGAGCCGGTCCAGGATGCGCTCCTGGGCCTGGTGCATGCCGAAGATCTTCTCCAGCAACGCTTCCACCGGCTCGCGGTCGACCACATCGCCGAGGGTGTACTCGGTGTTGGACGCGATGTGGTCGTAGATGGCGTCGGAGAAGATGCCGACGGTGTCGGCGATGACAGGGCTGCCGCCGATGCGGTCGAACACCGTGGCCACGGTGTCCACGCCCTGCTCGAGCGAGACGACGTCACCGAAGTCGATGGTGTCGCCGACGGCCAGCACGGCGGCCACGTCCCGCGCGATCACTTCGGCGAACCGGTCGCCGGTCACCTCGGCGAGCAGGAAGTCCACCTGCGCGTCGAGCAGTCGTTCGGCGATCTGGCGCGCCTGTGTCATCTGGGTCCACCCATCACGGTCGTTTGCTCGGACGGGAGGCCTTGCGGCTACTTGTCGTCGGCGCCGGAATCGTTGCCCTGCATCGATTTCCGGATCTGAGCCAGACGCTCGCGCGCGGCTTTCTCCCGCGCCTCCCACTGTTCGTCGACGCTGCGACCCGCCGGGGTCTGCTGGTCGAGCTCACCCATTCCCTGCGCGGTGCCGAAGCGCTGCTCGACCTTATCGCGAACCGCGTCGAATGTCGGCACTCCGGAAGTGGAATAGCTGCCGGTCACAGTGGGTGCGACGGCGCCGGGCAGGCCATGCGGTACCGGCGGTACCGGCATGGCGCCTCCTACCTGGTCCGATGCGACGGACACCACATCGGCGTCCACGATGTTCGTGTCCAGTGTCACAGGTGATCCGGTTTCCGCATGACCGGCCTCGACCTGGGCGAGTGCGGCGTCGACCGCGCCGAGCCCGGGCCGCCCGGCGACCGCGGCCCGCAGCACCGACACCAGTTCGGCGTCGGGCAGCGCGGCCAGGCGGCCGAGGATCTCGCTCGTTTCGCTCATACCGCCAGGCTACGCAGGCAGGAAGGTCTCCGACCACTCCGCGATGCGCTGCGGCCAGCGCGAGCCGAGCGTGTCGATGACGTCGTTATGGCCCGCGCCGGGCACCACGACCAGCTCTTTCGGTTCCCGCGCCGCCGCGAAGAGGCGTTCGGCATGGCGCAGCGGAAGCAGTTCGTCGCGGTCGCCGTGGAACATCAGCACCGGGACACGCAGGGCGGCGATCCGGCGCAGGCTCGGGTAGGCGTTCGGGATCAGCGGTGCCGGCAGGAACGGGTAGACCGAGCGGGCGGCGGCGCGCATGCTGATGAATGTCGACATCAGGATCATGCCCGCGGGCGGGTGCTCGGTGGCCAGCTCGAGCAGGACACCGCCGCCGAGCGACTTGCCGAGGTACAGCACACGGTCCGGGTCGACGCCGGGCTGGTCGAGCAGGGCGGCGCGGACCGCCCTGGCATCGAGGTAGGTGCCCTGCTCCCCCGGCGATCCCGTGCTGTGGCCGAAACCGCGGTAGTCGAAGGCGAGGACGTCGAAACCGGCCCGGACCAGCAGCGCGATGATCGGCACGCGGTCGCCGATGGTGCCTGCGTTGCCGTGCGCGTAGAGGATGTGCCCGCGTGGGCGGTCGGCGCGCACGAACCAGCCGTGCAGGTCGACGCCGTCGGCGGTGCGCGGGTGCACATCGCGGTAGTCGAGGCCATAGGCGGCGGGCGTCTGGGCGACGTGCTTGTCCGGGTGGTAGACCAGCGCGTTCAGCGCCCTGGTCGCGGGGTGTCGCATCACTTTCCCCGGCCCGCCTGGAAGCCGAAGTCCCAGTTGTACAACCGGGCGATCTCCATGACACCGCCGCCCGGCTGACCGGCGGGCGGCCGGACGAAGGTGCCCTCGCGCCGCACCACCAGCTCGCCGTTGACGTTCTCCAGCACGGCGAGCACGGCGTCGCGGGAGTTGTCGGTGCAGCCGTCGAGGGTCATCTCGATCGGCGGCGAGTTCACCGGGTTCAGGGTGACGGTCGCGTGCACGCCGCGGAAGTCACTGGCGCCGTCGTAGATCGAGGCGAAGACCAGGATGCGGCGGAAGAACTGGGTGTAATCCAGGTTGATCGAGAGGTTCTCGCCGGTGATGCTGGCGCGGGGGGGGTGCTGCGGGGTCAGGTGGGTTTAAAGC
>NZ_JBHXMY010000604.1:0-3473 GCF_042720195.1 Nocardia sp. NPDC058497
GGCGGCCGCGCCGCCGGGGGGCGGCGCGGCGCCGCCGCCCCCGCCCCCCCCCCCCGGGGGCGCCCCCGCTCCCCCGGTTTCTCCCACGGCCCGGGGGGGGCGGCGGGCGGCCCGCCCCGCCGGCGCCTCGGCGCCCCCCGCCGCCATCAACTCCGGGGGAGTGAGCGCGCGAGCGGCATCGTGCACGAGATAGAACGCGGCGTCGGGCGCGGCCGCGATCCCGGCGCGCACCGAATCGGTGCGCTCGGCGCCGCCAACGACGACCTGCACCGGCACAGGGGGCATCGAACCGCCGGTCAGTGAGGTGGTGGACAGCAGAGCGGACGCGGCATCGACCAGGTCGGCGGGCACGACCACGACAACCCGGTGCACCGCACCGGACGCGATCAGCCCGTCGACAGCCAACCGGACCATAGGTGTGCCGCCGACCGGGACGAACGCCTTAGGGGTGGATTCACCCAGGCGCACGCCACGACCGGCGGCAGGGACCAGTGCTACGACAGGTCGCACTCTAGGAAGCCGCGGCGAGGACCTCGTCGAGCAGCGATTCGGCCTTGCCGTCGTCGGTGCCCTCGGCGAGCGCGAGCTCACCGACGAGGATCTGACGAGCCTTGGCCAGCATCCGCTTCTCACCGGCGGACAGGCCGCGATCCTGCTCACGACGCCACAGGTCACGCACGACCTCGGCCACCTTGTTCACATCGCCGGAGGCGAGCTTCTCGAGGTTGGCCTTGTAACGGCGGGACCAGTTGGTCGGCTCCTCCGTGTGTGGCGCGCGCAGCACCTGGAAGACGCGGTCGAGACCCTCCTGGCCGACGACGTCACGGACGCCGACATATTCGGCGTTCTCTGCGGGAACCCGAACGGTCAGGTCGCCTTGCGCGACCTTCAGGACCAGATACTCTTTCTGCACACCCTTGATGGTGCGGGTCTCGATTGCTTCGATCAGCGCCGCTCCGTGGTGGGGGTAAACGACGGTGTCTCCGACCTTAAAAATCATGTGTCCCGTGCCCCTTTCGATGTTCACAGTTTAACATGCGACTCGATAACGGCGCGATCAACTGTGCAGGTCAGGGCCACAACGAGGCCATCGTAGGGGTTGACAATGCGGAATTGTTGTGCATTGTCTTGCGCCAGAACGGGTTAACCACCAGCACAGCGAGCCGTCATCGGGGCGCCCGCGCCCGGCATCGATCCGGCAACCCTACTCCGGACACCGAACTGTTACTTCCGCGCCCGCGCGTCGCGAGCCCGGACGCCACGCGCGCGGAGCGAACTACTACGCTGCCTAGTTACTACCCTCCGATCCCTGTGTGGACGGAGTGAGCCCGGTCGACATGGAGGACAAACCGTGACTGCCCTGAAAGCTGTGACCGCCCCGTCGGCGCGACGTCGCATGGTGACGGTTGCCGCGCTCGCCGCTGCCGCGGGCATCGCCCTGACCGGCTGCAGCGCCGGCCAGCACACCCAGACGTCGTCGCAGGCCGCCGCCATCAACGGTAACCACGCCGATGTCGGCGCGATCTCCCTGCGCAACGTGCACATCGTGTACCCCGAGGCGGCCGCCGAGCACGACAAGGGTGGCAAGGCGGTGATCGCGCTGTCGATCATCAACAACAGCGAAACCGTCACCGACGAGCTGACCAGCGTGACCACCGACCTCGGTCAGGTCAAGCTCACCGGCCCGGCGGGCGACGCCAAGTTCGTGCTGAAGCCGCAGCAGACCGTTGTCGCGGGCCCGGTCAAGGTCGCCGCCGCCCCGTCGGACGACCACCACGCGTCGCCGACCACCACGGCGGCCCCGACCACCACCGGCGCGCCGACCACCACGGCGGCACCGGCTGGCGACAAGCCGTCCATCGATCCCGAGGCCAAGCCCGGCACGATCGAGATCACCGGTCTGACCAAGCAGATCTACCCGGGTCTGACCTACAACGTCACTTTCAACTTCAAGAACGCGGGCACCGTGCAGATGGCCGTCCCGGTCGACGCCGCCTCGGTCGAGCGCGTCGAGAACGAGAAGTCCGGCCCCGCCCCCGAGGGCAGCGGCGGGCACTGATTTTCGGTGCAGCAGGGAAGCCGTCGCGGTGATCGCGGCGGCTTTTCTTTTTGTCGGAGCCGATCCGTAGGGTGCGCGTGTGGCCAAGACCAAAGCTGTCTTCCGGTGCACCGCGTGCTCGCACGAGGTGTCCAAATGGGTGGGGAAATGCCCCGAGTGCGGCGCCTGGGGGACGGTGAACGAGACCGCCGCGTCCGCGTCCGCCGCGGCGCCGGGGCGGCGGGCGATGCTGCCGACCACGGCGGCGGCACCGCTGTCGCAGATCGACGCCAAGGTCACCCAGGCGCGGTCGACGGGGGTCAGTGAGCTGGATCGGGTGCTCGGCGGCGGTGTCGTGCCGGGTTCGGTGGTGCTGCTCTCGGGTGAGCCTGGCGTCGGCAAGTCGACCCTGTTGCTCGAGGTCGCCCACCGGTGGGCCGCCCAGCGCAGCGAGACCTCGCTGTATGTGACGGCCGAGGAATCCGCTGGGCAGGTGCGCCTGCGGGCCGACCGCACCGGCGCCGTGCACGACCGGGTGTACCTGGCCGCCGAATCGGACCTGTCGATCGTGCTCGGGCACGTGGAACAGGTGCGGCCGACGCTGCTGGTGGTCGACTCGGTGCAGACGATGCTGGCGCCCGAGGTGGACGGCGTGATCGGCGGCGTCACCCAGGTCCGCGCGGTGACCGCGGCGCTGACCTCACTGGCCAAGGCCAGCGGGATCGCCGTGCTGCTGGTCGGCCATGTCACCAAGGACGGCAATGTCGCGGGCCCGCGCACGCTCGAGCATCTCGTCGACGTGGTGCTGCAATTCGAGGGCGACAAGAACTCCACGCTGCGCATGATCCGCGGCATCAAGAACCGCTTCGGCAGCGCCGACGAGGTGGGCTGCTTCGAACTGCACGAAGACGGCATCGCCTGTGTCGACGACCCGTCCGGGCTGTTCCTGCACCACCGCACCGACACCGTCCCCGGCACCGCGGTCACCGTGGCGATGGACGGGAAGCGCCCGCTGGTAGCCGAGGTGCAGGGCCTGACCGTCAAGACCGAGATTCCCCAGCCCCGCCGTGCCGTGAGCGGCCTGGACTACAACCGGGTGGCCATGGTGCTCGCCGTGCTGCAGAGTCGCGGCCGGGTGTTCCTCGGCAAGCACGACGTGTACGCCGCGACCGTCGGCGGCATGCGCCTGGTCGAGCCGACCGCCGACCTCGCCATCGCCCTGGCCATCGCCTCCGCCGAGGCCGATATCGCCCTGCCCGCGGGCTGGGTGATCCTCGGCGAGGTGGGCCTGGCGGGCGAAGTCCGCAAGGTCACCGGCCTGGGCCGCCGGCTCGCCGAGGCCGAGCGCCACGGCGTCACCACCCCCCACGGCCCGGTCTCTTATAAACAAAAACCACCCCACCAGAGCGTAAAAAATATCGGTAGTCGTGTGGGG
>NZ_JBHXMY010000605.1:0-3469 GCF_042720195.1 Nocardia sp. NPDC058497
CTCACACAATCGTCCTCTCATTTCTTGTCTATCGCACGTCTTTATCGGAAAGCCAGTGGCCGAGAACTACCGTGGCGAACCTCTTCTCGGCACTCACGGCGACCAGGCGATCGGCGCCTCGGGCGTGACGGCCGGCGATATCGATATCGATGTCCTCGTCGTTGAGGTCACTGACGGTGCGGTGTCAAGGTGTGCCGAGTGAGTTGCTGACGCGGTAGCCGCACCGCGGTGCATAGTCGAGTTCGACCGCGTCGCGGTAGCGCAGCGCGGTCATGATCGTGGCGCCCTCACGATCGTCGGTGTCGTGGACGCGGCGTGTGAGACAGTTCCGGGCGGAGGAGCCGTAGCTGATTTCCAGGGTGGCGTCGTACCCGCTCCCGGTGGTGGAGAGCGGGTAGTGTCCCGCGCTTCCGTGTGACGTCTTCGCAGGATTCGCTGCCACAGAATAGAACTCAGGCCCGACGCGCGGTGCGCGACGCTTCTCGTGCAGCTGGGTACGGATGCGGATCGGCATGGCAGGGCACTCACTCTCAGGGGAGCAGGACCGATCATGACCCGAAACGCTGTTGGTCGGCGCTGGCGAGCAGCGGCCGCTTAGGCTCTTGGTCATGAGCACGGCGGGGGTAGCGGGGTGGGCCACGGTCGGGATCGGTTGCGTGGCGGCGCTCGCTGGCGGGGTGTGTGTCCGATTCGCGCGACGGTCACGAGCCGATCGGTCGACCGCGGGTGATGAATCGAACGGTGCAGGCCGACAGCTGGATTCAACTGTGCTGCCGTGGCAGGACACTGTGTTGCGGCCGTCGCCGTGGATCCCGCTGTTGGTGGGTGCGCGATGGTGGGTCCGCTACGGTCCCGGCCTGGCGATCAAGCAGCGGCTGCTGAGAGAATGGCTCGACGTCGGCCTGCGGCAGCGGCCTCACATGGCGCGGGCGGTGCGAACCCGGCAGGGGTTGCGGTTTCAGGTGCCGAGCACGCTGGATTTCATCGCCCGCACGATCTACCTCAACGGTGTTTGGGAACCGAATATCACGGCGCTGCTGACGAACCGGCTGGCTCCCGGCGAGGTAGTCATCGACATCGGCGCCGCCGGAGGGTGGCACACCACCCTGGCGTCACGACTCGTCGGTGAGACCGGCAGCGTCATCGCGATCGAACCCGCACCCGCGCAACTCCAGCAGCTCCGAGCGAATCTGGCGCTCAACGACTGCCGCAACGTCCGGATCGTGGAGGCCGCGGTCACCGAGGAACCAACACAGGTCCGGTTGTTCGTACCCGACCCGGGAAACGCAGGCGCGACCACGACGATCCAACCAGCCAGCTACACCAGCGAGATCAGCGCAGTAGGACTGCCGTTGGCGCAGATCGTGGATGATGACATCGACCGCGCCCGGATCATCAAGATCGACGTCGAAGGCGCCGAAGCCACCGTGCTGACGGCGCTGGTGCCGCTGATCCCTCGGTTACGGCCGGACTGCGAGATCCTCGTCGAAGTCACCCCGCGCTGGCTCCACCAGACCGGCCACACCGCCGAGGAACTGTTGACGCCGTTCATCGACAGCGGGTTTCGGGCGTTCGCGATCGAGAACGGCTATGCCCCGCAGGACGTCCCAGCCATGGTGCGGACCCCAGCTCGACCGGTAGCTGTCACCACTGCGATCACCCGCCAAACCGATTTGCTGTTGTCACGCGTACAGCCCGGCCCTGACATCGTCGACATCGATGGTGCCGATCGCGCGAGCAGTACCGGCCTCGAGACCGATCAGGGCGGTGATCTGATCGCGGACGCGTTGGCGTGGGTGAGATCGGACATGCTCGGGGCGCAGAAGGCGCTGAACGAAGACGAGTTGGCGGGTGGGGTGCCCGCTCATGTCGAGGTCGTCGAGGACATCCTGGCCGACGAGCACCGGTGGACATTCGCCTGGCGGCGCGAAGTCGCCGCCAGGGTTGTTGCCGCACGCGACCGCGCTGCCGGATAGGCTCGCTTCGGACGAGCCTGGTTGTGGTCGCTACATCGGTGAATCCTGCCTACCGGTGCGGTGAGGACGGTGGGTGTTGTGGAGATAGTGCGTGCTGGGGGCGCCATTGGGTGACGTTGAGCAGGCCGTGGCGGTTGCCGGTCGGGATCGAAAAGGACACCAGTCCGAGCCACGTCCCATCGGTCCTGTTAACTGCACCTACTGAACTGATAGTCCGCCGATCTGACTACGGGGTGAGCGGGATGGACGAGCTGCGGAGAGCGCTCCATGAGGGGCGCATCAAGTTGCCGATGGTGGGATGCGTGGAGCGCGCCGCAAGCGCGGCGCCTTACGCGGTCCTAATCGAAGGGACGGAGGTGCCGCCGATCTCGTCTTATCTGTCGAGTCTGGTTGTCTCCGACGTCAGTCCTTTGACGGTGCGGTCCTACGCCCATGATCTGCTGCGGTGGTGGAAAATCCTTGCGGTGCTCGGTGTGCCGTGGGATCGCGCGACGAGGGAGGACGTCGAGGCGATGGTGGGATGGATGCGATCGGCCGCCAATCCACAGCGTCGGCGGTCGGCCCAGTCCGTATCGGAGCCAGGATCGGTGAACCTCAAGACCGGGAAGCCGGTCCTGTCGGCGGGATATGCGCCAGCGACGATCAACCACGCGTTGACGGTTGTGTACTCGTTCTACGAGCACCACCTCTTGTATGGACATGGCCCGCTGGTGAATCCGGTGCCAGCCTCGCCGGATCGGCAGCGGGGCCAGCAGTACCCTCTCGACCCGCGTCCCCGGCTGAGGCGGGCGCCGATGCGGCAGAAGCAGCCCCAGCGGGCTCCCCGGTCTATCCCCGACACCGCGTGGGTGGCCCTGTTCGCGGCGATGACATATGACCGCGACCGGGCATTGCTCGAGTTCGCTGTCTCATCCGGCGCCCCGCCGAGGAATACCGGCCGGTCACCGACCAGGAATGGGCCGAGTTCGAAGAGCACTTCGACAAACGCAAGGTCGAACTGGGGTCGTGCGGGCGCCCCTACGCCACGCCTTGCAGCCATGAGCACGCCTGCATCCGCATGTCCCATGCTGCACGTCGACCCGCGAATGATCCACAGGCTCAACGACATCGAAACCGACCTCGAACAACGTCGCCAACGGGCACACGAAGAAGGATGGCTCGGTGAGATCGAAGGCATCGACCTCACCCTGGCCTTCCTTCGCCGCAAACGCGACGAGGCCAGCCGGCTGGTCAACCGCACCACCGCACTCGGAACCCCGGAATTCCCGAACCGCTGAGTGCTTGACCGCGGCGTGAACTCCGATAGCTGCCATCCTGGGCTCGGTCGACAACGCCGCTGACCGGTTCGGTCAGCGCGGTGTGCGGCAATGCGACTTTCGCTGCGCCCGCGGTGCTGCCACCTCGGGCACGGGAGGTCGTGTCGTAGGCAGCCAATACAGTCTCCGAGGTGGGATACATGTCTTCTTGGGTCGCGGTTCGCGGAGATGTTCCGG
>NZ_JBHXMY010000606.1:0-3462 GCF_042720195.1 Nocardia sp. NPDC058497
TCCGCAGTCCGAGATCTTGCGGCTCGGTGGCCGGGGTAAGTCGGCCATGCTCGCCCAGACCGTCACCTTCCATCGGCCGTTCACCGTGCACGACTGGCTGTTGTTGCGCTGCGAGAGCCCCTTCGCGGGCGCGGGGCGCATGTACGCGCGGATCCAGATATTCACGCGCGCAGGAGAATTGGTGGCATCAGTAGACGCGCAGGGCCTGATGCGCGCGCACGAATATTCGTCGAGAACCCACGGCTGAGCGTTCCAGGATGCGTTGCCCCGATGTGTGCAGTTTTGTACGGGAGAAGCATTTGTCGCGAGCTACAGACGCCCACAACACAATTCAAACGGCCCCCCGATATCGAACGCCATTCGACTGGGTCATGGCCTCCGGCGTGCCGTCCGGATGGGCCGTGTTCGACACCCACCCGCTCATGCGCCGCGCGCTGGACCCGTGGAAGGCGATCGGCCACTGGAGCGAGTTCACCGAGGGCGGCCACTTCCCCGCAATGGAGGAGACGGAACTGCTCGCGGACGACATCCGCACCTTCTTCCGCGGCATTTTCTGACCCGCGTCAGGGCCGGCGGGCCACGAAGACCCTACTCGAGGCCCGCCCAACGAGGAGAACCGCAACAGCCTTGGGGGACAGGCGACTTGCTGGTTCGGCTGCCGCCTGCATCGTTACTCGCCGGTATGCCTCGCCGATCTTGGTGGTCCCGCAGGTGTGGCAATGTCGCAAGGATCTGCCGTCCATTCGGGGAAGGAACACTGCCTGTGGAGGACGCCCATGTCTCCAATCGGCTTGCGCCGCAGTCACCGTCGTACTCCGACCGGGGTACTGGTTGCCCGGTGCAGGGGCTCGTCTATGCGCCCGAGTTCGCTGCCGATCCGCACGGGAACTACCGCGCGATGCGCGAAAGGTACGGGGCGATAGCGCCGGTCGAGTTGTCGCCGGGCGTCCCGGCCAGCCTGGTGCTCGGGTATCGGACCGCGGTGCGAATCCTGCACGACCCCGACCACTTTCCCGCGGATCCGCGGGTGTGGCAGGACAGCATCCCGGAGGACTGCCCGGTGCGGCCGATGATGCAGTGGTATCCGAACGCGCTGCGCAACTCCGGACCGGTCCACGCTCGCTATCGGCAGGCCTACGTCGCCGCGATCGACAGCATCGACCACCACGCCCTCCATGTGACCGTGGAACAGGTCGCCATTCCGCTGATCAATTCGTTCTGTGGCACCGGCTCCGCGGATGTGTTGACGCAGTACGCTTTTCCGCTGGTCTTCGAGACACTCAACCGGGTGGTCGGCTGCACTCCGGAGCTGGGACGGCGAGTTGCCACCGGGATGGCCGCGCTGTTCGACACCGTCAACGCGGCCTGGGGTATGGAGTACTTGTCCGCGGCGCTGATGGAGCTGATCAGCATGCGCCGGGCTGAACCGGGCGACGATCTGACCTCGCGGCTGGCTCACCATGCCGCAGGTCTCGACGACGAAGAGATGCTGTACAACCTGATCAGTTTCTACGGCGCCGGTATCGAGCCGATGCAGAACCTCATCAGCAATGCGCTGCTGCTCATCCTGACCGACTCCCGGTTCGGCGGCGGGGTGATCGCGGGCAGCCTGTCCACGCGCGACGCGCTGGACGAGGTGTTGTTCCTCGATCCGCCGATGGCGAACTTCTGCACCACCTATCCGCGGCAGCCGGTCATGATCGACGACGTATGGCTGCCCGCCAACCAGCCGGTGGTGATCAGTCTGTCCGCGTGCAACAACGACCCGGCGATCGCCCAGGGCGACCGCAACGGCAACCGATCCCACCTTGCCTGGGGTGCCGGTCCGCACGCCTGCCCGGCTCGATCGGTGGCCTATCAGATCGCGCAGGACGCGCTCGACCAACTGCTCGACGCGCTGCCGGACCTGACCCTGGCTGTGCCTGCGGACGAGATCGCCTGGCGGCCGGGACCGTTCCACCGCGCGATGACGACGCTACCGGTCAGCTTCCCGCCGTCCGCGCCCCTGTTCGTTCCCTAGGCGGCACGGCGCGGGGTAAGTTGCCACCACGCGGCCGAAACTGGCTGCGGCACTATCGATCACGGGCCGAGTCCCTGGTATGGAGGAGAATGTCATGGAACCGATCGTGCTGGATTCGACCGGTGCCGACATCCAAGGTGAGTCGGCACGCATTCAGCAGCGCGGCCCGGTGGCGCTGGTCGAGTTGCCCGGTGGCGTGCCCGCCTGGTCGGTGACCGATCAGGCGGTGCTCCGGAGCCTGCTCGCCGACCCTCGGGTGTCGAAAGACCCCAGACAGCACTGGATGTCGTTCATCAACGGCGAGATCACCGAGGCGTGGCCGCTGCTGCCCTGGGTGGCGGTGGACAACATGTTCACCGCCTACGGTGCCGATCACCGCAGGCTGCGCCGACTGGTCTCCCCGGCGTTCAGCCACCGTCGCAGCACCGCGCTACGTCCGCGCATTGCCGAGATCACCGAGAGCCTGCTCGACGCGCTGGCCGCCACCCCTGCCGGCGAGCCGGTCGATCTGCGCACCGGCTTCGCCTACCCGGTTCCGATCCGGGTCATCACCGAGCTGCTCGGTGTGCCCGAAGAGCTGGGGCCCGCGCTGCACAAGTGCGTCGACGGCTTCTTCGACGGCTCGTTCACCGCCGAACAGGCACAGGCCAACTACCTCGAAATGTACCGATTGGTCAGCGAACTCGTCGCCTTCCGTCGTGAGCATCCCGGCGATGACGTCACCAGCGTGCTGATCGCCACCCGCGACGAGGGCGACGATTCCCAGCTGTCCGAGAAGGAGCTCGTCGACACGTTGATGCTGGTCATCAACGCCGGTCACGAGACAACGGTCAATTTGCTCGACCAGGCGATCGTCGCCCTGCTCACCCATCCCGAGCAGCGTGCCGCGGTCGCCGCGGGTGATGTGTCGTGGGCCGACGTGGTGGAGGAGACGCTGCGCTTCCAGGCGCCGGTGGCCCACCTGCCACTGCGGTATGCGGTCGAGGACATCGATATCGCTGATGGGTATCGGATCGGCAAGGGCGAGGCCATCCTGGCCTCCTACGCCGGTGCCAGCCGTGACCCGAAAGTGCACGGCGCCGACACCGCCGAGTTCGACCCCACCCGTGCCACCCGCGATCAGCACCTCGCCTTCGGCCACGGGGCGCACCACTGCATCGGCGCATCGCTGGCCCGTCTCGAGGCCGCTATCGCGCTGCCTGCGCTGTTCGACCGGTTCCCGGCGATGAGACTGGCCACGAGCCCGGACGAGCTGGCGCCGGTGCAGAGCTTCATCTCCAACGGGCACACCAGTATTCCGGTGTATCTGCACGCGAACTAGTTCGAGTTCGGGGCCCCCCCGCCGGGCCGCCGGGGGGGGCGGGGTGTGAATTAGGGTTATACAAACCCCCACCCGCCACCCCCAGCACGATAGCGCGGCGTGACACGTCAAGAGCGCGCCA
>NZ_JBHXMY010000607.1:0-3452 GCF_042720195.1 Nocardia sp. NPDC058497
CTCACCCCCCACAACACCACCGCCCTGGCCCGTGGGTTCGATGTGCCCGCACCGAACGTCGTGCTCGTCGCCGCCCGCTCCGCGCGCTCGGTGCATCGCACCACCAGCGGCAAAGTCCAGCGCGGCTCGATGCGCGAGGCGTTCCTCGCCGACAGCCTCGAACGGGTACTGCACGAGGATCTCGAACCGGCGCTGAGCCGAGCACTGACCGTCTGATCGTCCCGTATCCAGCCAGGAGCCGACATGTTCCGCACCACCGCCCACACACCGACGACGATCCAGGACTGGCTCGTCGAGCGGGTCGCCGACTACCTCGACCGTGCCCCCCACCAGGTGGATCCGGCGACTCCGCTGGCCGAACTCGGGATGGACTCCGTCTCGGCGGTCTCGCTGTGCGGGGAGATCGAGGACCGCTGGTCCCTCGACATCGACCCGACGCTGGTCTTCGACTATCCCACCGTCGTCGCCATCGCCACCTATCTCGCCGACGAGTTCGTCCTCGCGGCATGAGCGGTCAGCGCCCGGAGGAGGTAGCTCGCGTAACCACGCAGGGCGCCCGAGCATGCCGAAAGGACACAGCATGAGCGGTCAGCGCCCGGAGGAGGCGGCGTGAGCGACATCGCGATCGTCGGACTCGACTGCCGCTTCCCCCAGGCGGCCGACCCCGCCGCGCTGTGGCAGCTGCTGATCGACGGCCGCGACGCGATCTCGGCGGTGCCGTCGAATCGCTGGCATGCCGAGGACTTCCACGACCCGGCAGGCAGGCCCGGCACCATCAACACCCACAGCGGCGGGTTCATCGACGACGCCGACGCCTTCGACCACGAGTTCTTCGGGATCACCCCGCACGAGGCCGAGGCGATGGACCCGCAACAGCGACTGCTGCTGCAAGCGACCTGGCGCGCCTTCGAGGACGCGACGCTCGACCCCAGGGCCCAATCCGGCTCGCGCACCGGGGTGTATATCGGGGTGATGGCCAACGAATGGGCCAACCTGCAGATGTCGGACTATGCCGCGATCACCCCGCAGCACGGCTCGGGCAACGGCTACTTCATGACCGCCAACCGGCTGTCCTACCAGCTCGACCTGAAGGGCCCGAGTTTGGCGGTCGACACGGCCTGCTCGTCGTCGCTGGTAGCGGTCCATCTTGCCTGTGCCGCACTGGCTTCCGGCGAATGCGATCAGGCCGTCGCCGGTGGTGTGAATCTGGTGCTCACCCCGGTGGTCGGCGTATTCTACACCCAGGCGGGGCTTTCGGCGCCCGACGCTCGCTGTAAACCGTTCAGCGGCAACGCGGATGGGATCGTCCGGGGTGAAGGCGTGGCGGTGCTGGTGCTGCGCCGCCTGGCCGACGCGCAAGCGGCGGGTCTGCCGATCTATGCGGTGATCAAGGGCAGCGCGGTGAACTCCGACGGGCGCAGCAACGGCATCACCGCGCCGAACCGGTGGGCGCAGCAGCAGGTGATCGGCGAGGCCTACCGCCGGGCCGGAGTCGAGGCCGGGGCGGTCGATTTCCTCGAGGCACACGGCACCGGGACGGTGCTCGGGGACATGATCGAGGTCAAGGCGCTGGGTGGACTGCACGGGCGCGATCGTGCGCGACCCTGCGGAATCGGTTCCATCAAGGGCAATCTGGGCCACACCGAGGGCGCCGCGGGTGTCGCCGGAATCATCAAGGTCGCGCTGAGCCTGCACCACGGTGTGGCAGCGCCGACCCGATTCGCCGACCAGGAGAATCCGCGCTTGCAGCTGGAGCGCCACGGACTGCGACTGCTCGCCGAACCGATGCCGCTCGATGGGCCGTCGCTGGCCGGGGTCAGCAGTTTCGGTATCGGCGGCACCAACGCGCACCTGGTGCTGGGCGGTGCGCCGGTGGCGGCGGATGCTCCGGCGGGTGGCGGTGGGGTGCTCACCGTGTCGGCCGACAATGCGAAAGGGCTGGAGCGCAACGCACTTCGCATGGCGCACCTGCTGAACTCGGTTCCCGAGGACCGGTTCGCGCAGGTCTGCTGGACGAGCAATCGGGTGAAGTCGTCGGGTCGGCACCGGCTCGCGGTCGTCGCCGCCGATCCGGCGGAGGCGATCACGCGTCTGCGCACCGGTGCGGAATCCGGTGTGGCGGGGCCGGTTCGGGTCGGCTGGATGTTCACCGGCCAGGGATCGCAATTCGCCGGCATGGCGCGGCCGCTGGATGTCGTGAGCGGGTCGTTCCACCGGGCCCTGCGGACCGTCGACGCGGCGATGACGGCGCACCTCGGCTCCTCGATCCGCGAGCTGCTGCTCGACGACACCGCCGTCATCGATCGCACCGAACTCGCGCAGCCGGCGATCTTCGCCATGGAATACGCGCTGGCGCAGGCACTTGCCGACGCGGGGGTGCGCCCGGCCTGGGTGATCGGGCACAGCATCGGGGAATTCACGGCGGCGGCCGTCGCCGGAGTCGTCGACCTCGAAGACGCGTGCCGCCTGGTCGTCGCCCGTGGTCGGTTGATGCAGCAATTACCCGGCGGGGGTGCGATGCTCGCGGTCCGTGCGACGCGCGCACAGCTCGCCGGCCTGCTCGACGGGGAGCCCGACGTGGCTGTGGCGGCCGTGAACGGGCCCACCGATCTCGTGCTCTCCGGCGACGCGGCGGCGCTCGACCGGATCCGGACCGTCCTCGCCGAGCAGCAGGTGGTCAGCAAGCCGCTCACCGTGTCGCACGCTTTCCACAGTCCGCTGATGGCGCCGATGCTGGAGAAGTTCGCGGTCGTCGCCCGCGAATGCACCTACCGGGCACCGGCTCTGCCGATCTACTCGACCGTGCGTGGACGGATGCTCGATCCGGCCGAGACGATGGACGCCGAGTACTGGGTCGAACATGTCGGCGCCACAGTGCTTTTCGGGGACGCGCTCGCCGCCGCCGTCGAGGCCGACCCCACCCATGTCGTCGAGATCGGCCCGCGCCGCATGCTGACCCCGCTCGTCGGGCGGCTGCGCCCCGATCTGCTGCCGCGGTGCCTGACGCCGAGCCCGGGGCCCGGCGCGACCGGCCGTGAACTCGCGGAGACCGTCGCCGCGCTGCACCGCGACGGCCTCGACCCCGACTGGGATCACCTGTACGACGCCGAACAACGCGTCCGCCGTCGGCTGCCGGTCTACGACTTCTCGACCGAGCACCGCTTCTGGCTCGAACCGACCACGCTCACCACACCTGCCACCCCGGCGGAGGACACCACCATGGAACAGCTGATCGCGCTCTTCCGCGAACAGAACGCGCTGCTGGCGAGCGTGGCGCCTGGCGCCACCGCCTCCCTCGCGCCGGGTGCCGCCGCGACCCTCGCCTCGCCGCAGGCGGTTCCCGCAGTCGATCCCGGCGCGATCGGCGGCATCGTGCGCCCGGAGTGCGGCCGCGTGAGCGGGGACTCCGTCGACCGACTACCGGATACCGAAACCCTCACCGGCGCGCGGGG
>NZ_JBHXMY010000608.1:0-2489 GCF_042720195.1 Nocardia sp. NPDC058497
AAGATACAGTCTTTACCATCGAACCGTTTTCGTATATGTCAAAATTGTCCCGAAAACCCGGGGGCGGGCCCCGAAATGTGAAAGCTGATCTGCCCGGCTCCGTCGTCGGTGGCCTCGGCGGGGGCCAGCAGTTCCGGACCGTTGTTGCGGACGCTGTTCACCAGCGTCGACACCGGCCGCGCGACGATCGCGGCCGCCTCCTCCGGCGACACCCCGGCCAGCAGCTCGGCGGGCGCTGGATGGTCGGGGTCGAGCCAGGCAGCCCAGTGCTCGCGCGGCATCGGCAGCGGCATCCGGTCGTGGATGCGCGCCAGATCGCCGATGGCGTCGGTGGTGAGGATCGTGCACGACAGCAGCGGCTCGGCATCGGGGACCTCACGATCGCGCCACACCGACCACAATCCGGCCATGTACAGCCGCGACCCGTCCGCGTGCGACATGTAGAACGGCCGCTTGACGGCCTTGCCCTTGGCGGCCGGCGCCGATTCGACCAGCCACTCGTACCAGCCGTCCATCGGCACCAGGCAGCGCTTGTGCTTGGCGGAGTCGCGGAACGACGGCGCGGTGACCGCCCTGTCGGCGCGGGCGTTGAACAGCGGCTTGCCCTTGGCCGGCACCCCCGGCTCGCCCGCCTTGGTCCAGGACGGGATCAGGCCCCAGCGCATGCGCCGCACCCGCAGTTTCGGGTCGTCCTCGGGCTCGCCGTGCGAGTGCCGTTCCACCACTGTCAGCACCCGGGTGGTCGGCGCCACGTTGTAGCTCACCGTCGATTCCTGCTGGTCCGCGTCGAGGTCGGTCTCGTCGATCGCGTCGAGTTCGGCCGCCAGCCGACCCGGATTCGTGGTCGTCGCATATCGTCCGCACATGGGGCCATCGTCTCACCGGAGTCCGACACCCGGCGGCGACGCGACCGCACCGAATTCCACACCACCCGTGTGCCCGGACCGCACATGCGCGAAGATGGGCGGGTGAGTTTCTGGCCAGCGCCCCATATCGAGGTCCCCGTCCACGCGACCGTGACCCTGCCCGGTTCGAAATCCATCACCAATCGCGCGCTCATCCTGGCCGCACTGGCCGATGGCCCGTCCACCCTCACCGGTGCGCTGCGCAGCCGCGACACCGACCTGATGATCAAGGCACTGCAGGGCCTTGGCACCGAGATCCTCGGTGACGCCGAGACCCTCGAGGTCACCCCGGCGCCGCTGCGCAGCACCGCGGTCGACTGCGGCCTGGCGGGCACCATCATGCGGTTCCTGCCGCCCGCCGCCGCGCTGGCGACCGGCGATGTGGCGTTCTTCGGTGACGAGCAGGCCAAGCTCCGCCCGCTGACCACCATCCTGGACGCGCTGCGCAAGCTCGGCCTCGACGTCGACGGCGACGCGCTGCCGTTCGTCGTGCACGGCACCGGCCGCCTGCGCGGCGGCGCGGTCACCATCGACGCGTCGGGTTCCTCGCAGTTCGTCTCCGGGCTGCTGCTCTCGGCCGCCCGCTTCGACGAGGGCATCACCGTGCAGCACGACGGCAAGCCGCTGCCGTCCATGCCGCACATCGAGATGACCGTGGAGATGCTGCGCCGCGCCGACGTGGTGGTGCACACCCCCGCCGACTCGCGCAGCGCCCAGACCTGGACCGTGGAACCAGGCCCGATCCGCGCGGTCGACTGGGAGATCGAGCCCGACCTGTCCAATGCCACCCCGTTCCTGGCGGCGGCCGCCGTCACCGGCGGCGAGGTGAGCATCCCGATGTGGCCGCGCGGCACCACCCAGCCCGGTGACGTGATCCGCGAGATCCTGGTGCGGATGGGCGCCGAGGCCCGCATCTTCGACGGTGTGCTCACCGTGCGCGGCCCGGAGCGCCTGGCCGGCATCGACATCGACCTGCACGACGTCGGTGAACTCACCCCCACCGTCGCCGCGCTGGCCGCCCTGGCCGACTCGCCCTCGGTGCTGCGCGGCATCGCGCACCTGCGCGGGCACGAAACCGACCGGCTCGCAGCGCTTTCCGCCGAGATCAACCGGCTCGGCGGCAACGTCACCGAGACCGAGGACGGCCTCGAGATCGTGCCCGCCCCGCTGCACGGTGGGCAGTGGCACTCCTACGCCGATCACCGGATGGCCACCGCCGGTGCGATCCTCGGCCTGCGGGTGCCCGGCGTGGAGATCGAGGACATCGGCACCACGGCCAAGACGCTGCCGACCTTCGTCGCCCTGTGGGAGCAGATGCTGGCGCCCGCCTTATCGGGTGAGGGAGCGTCGCACTGAGCCGCAAAGGCCGCTCCGCAGCCAGCTACGACGAATCCGATGTGCGGGTCCGCCCTGGCAAGGCCTCGCGTCCGCGCACCAAGACCCGGCCCCAGCACAACGACGCCGAGGCCGCGATGGTGGTCTCGGTGGACCGCGGTCGCTGGGGCTGTGTGCTCGACGGTGACGCCGACCGGCGCATCGTCGCCATGCGGGCCAGGGACCAGTGCCGCCCGCCGCTCGGCGTGG
>NZ_JBHXMY010000608.1:2499-3449 GCF_042720195.1 Nocardia sp. NPDC058497
GCCCCGGCGCGGGGTCGGCCGCGCGCGCGCCGGGGGGGGTGGCGCCGCCCGGCGGGGGCCCCCCCCCCCCCCCCCCCCACACCCCCCCCCCCCCCCCCCCCCCCCCCCACGCCGATCGTCGTGGGCGATCAGGTCGACGTGGTCGGCGACCTGACCGGCAAGCCCGACACGCTCGCCCGGATCGTGCGGGTCACCGAGCGCAGCACCGTGCTGCGCCGTACCGCCGACGACACCGATCCGTTCGAACGCATCGTCGTCGCCAATGCCGAACAGCTGTTCATCGTGGTGGCGCTGGCCGATCCGCCGCCGCGCACCGGCTTCGTCGAGCGGGCCATGGTGGCCGCGTATGCCGGTGGGCTGGAACCGATTCTGGTGCTCACCAAACGCGATCTGGTGGCCGAATCCGAATTCGCCGCCGCCTTCGAGGGTTTGGACCTGAAGATCCTCTACGCGGGGATCGACGATCCGATGGAGCCGGTGCTGGACCTGCTCGACGATCGGCTCACCGCGCTGATCGGGCACTCCGGTGTCGGCAAGTCGACGATGGTGAATCGTCTTGTGCCCGATGCGTATCGGGCCGTGGGCGAGGTGTCGGGCGTCGGCAAGGGCAAGCACACCTCCACTCAGTCGGTGGCGCTACCGCTGCCCGAGGGCGGCTGGGTGATCGACACCCCCGGCGTGCGCTCGTTCGGCCTGGCCCACATCACGCCCGACGACGTGATCGCCTCGTTCACCGATCTCGCCGACGCCATCGAGGACTGCCCGCGCGGCTGCACCCATCTGGGCCCGCCCGCCGATCCGGAGTGCGCGCTGGACCAGCTCCCCGGCACGGAACGGCGGGTCGCCGCGATTCGTCCGCTGCTGACCGCGCGGTTGAACAACTATACCGGGTGTCACCCGCTGGCGTGGCGGGGGGTGGGTGGCGCAAACCCCAGGGAACCGTGCCCGGG
>NZ_JBHXMY010000609.1:0-3448 GCF_042720195.1 Nocardia sp. NPDC058497
CATGAATAAAGCACTCAGTCGACGCATCCTTGATAATTTATTATAGAAACAGGCTGTCGTCCATGTCGCGGAAGGTTCGGACATGGTCGGAGGCGTGGTCGACTAAGCCGACGCCACGAGCCCACGCCCATCCTGCAGTGTCCCCCGGATGAAGTGCGTTGGGCGGGAGCCCGTCAGCAGCCAGCAGGCGCCGCAGTTCCGTTTGGAAAGCTAGGCCGCCCAACTGCTGCATCACCACGGCGGACAAGTGGTTCGGAGCCGATATTGCCGACCTGATCGCCTTGGATCGTCGCTCGTTCGTCTGGTGCTCGATGCGAAGCAAGGCCGACAAGGCGAATTCCGCGGTCGTACGTTGCCGTCGGAGCGCACTGGGACTCGCCGAGGAACGAAACCCATTCGACGCGAGAACAGTCTCACCGTCCAGCTCCCAAACGCAATATGCCAATTCGCAAATTGCTTCCCTGCGGCGAGAATCGCCGCGAAACTCACCGATGAGCTGTCGTTCACCCACACCGCCGCGAAGCCGCTCACGTATCGGAGAGTCGCTGGCAACAAGTTCACGCTAATTGGCGGTGCGGTAGGCAGCACGTCCAGCATGCCGCCGCGAGACCTGTTCAGATCGACCGCTCGCGCGAACCGGACGGTTGCCGGAACGACCGTTCTTGGTCATGAAGTTCTCCTACACCAAACGCTGGCGACTCCACCCATGTTTCTTGGCTGCCCACCGACCCCGAGGGAAGCACGGGTTGGAGGCTAGCAGCCGTCGTTACTACTTGCTGGAGGTCGAAAGAACTAGACCAGACCACGCGTTTCGTCCAGACAATCCGGTTCGGACGAGACATCCAATCGAAGCTGCCGGACCAATCTCTCCATCTCCTTCTCCCAGCCGGGCGTCCCGCCGCCGGCGCTGTGGATCGCGGTCCGAACCGCGGCTGTGCCGCGGGTGCAAGCCTGGAGGAGATCATCCGCACGGACTTGGAGTTCGACCATGATCTGGCTTTCGCGGTGGTCCAGCCGGGCGGATGAGATGTGGTCCAATGTCTGCAGATTCGACCACAGGTCATCGATATGGGCAGCGAAGTCGGCACGGTCTTTGATGCCGTCGGCACTGATCGAAGCTCTGAAACAGACCGACCAAACCTTCGCCGGGGAATCACCTCGGTCCATGAGGTGCCGTCTGACCCGCGCACCGACGACATCGAGTCCAGGGGCCCCGCTGAGCGTGTCGGAGTCGAGCCGCACACGATATCCGAGAACGTGCATCATTCGTGCCAAGCTTCGCAAGGTCAGGTTGCGCCTGCCGCTGAGTCGCTGGCTGATCTCGGTGGGCGTCACCTCGAGCAGTTCGGCCAGCTGCTTCTTGCTCATTCCCTTCGCGTCCAGTGCGCCGTGCACCATCTCGGTAGCCGACAACAGCAGACGCTCCTCCGCGAACAGCGCTTCTGCCTCCGGTGTCCGCCGGAACCAAGTCGTCATTGTTCTTGCGCCTCCTTCCAGATCCCCCGCGCCCGTTCGGCCTGCGCGCATACCTTGCGATCGGGTGGTTTGACCGCGCCGTGGGTCGCCACCCAGTCCTGCCTCGACCTGATCACGTAGAGCCGATGTCCCGACCTCGTCTTGATCTCATGAACCGGAGGTTCGCCGTTGCATTGCAACGGGCGCATCTCCTCAGGGCTTCGCAGGAATCCCACCTCCGTCAACCTGTCCAACCTTGCCCGGAACTGAGCCTGAGGCTGCGGCGGTAGGCCCGCCAACCAGACTGAAGCGAGGCATCCACGTTCCGGCAGCACCACGCCGTACACCGCCAGCGCGCGTCCTTCATAGATGACCTCCAGCTCAAATGAAGACATAACTTCACTTTCTTGGCAGTGTACTGCCCCGATCCAGTAACGCGTGAACTTTGACGCAAAGATGTGACTGGGAGCCGAACCCCCGCTTCAGCCCGCTGGTGCGATCGATACCGTACTTGAACGCCGTCCTGGCGGCCAGCACGGTTGTTCCTGCGCGGTCAGCAACTGTAAGAACTCCGCGTTGACGAAGAAGCCCAGCGTCGATCTGTACGCTGACGATCGCCCGTACACCCTGCCGGATCTGGCACCGATCTTGGCTGAGCTAGCCGCCTGCTGCCGGGTCGTCGTCGAGAAACCGCTGCAGCGTCGCAGCCGCCTCCTGGGTCAGCGGATCGTCAGGCCCACGCACCAGCAACAGGTCGTCATACACCTCGGTCAACGTGATGTGCGCTTCTGAGCGGTGTCCGATGAGCGCCAACAATCGCCCCAACGCCAACCGCATCTCCAACGCGGTTTCGCTGCCGTCACTCTGGGTGGCCCGCACATCAGCCAACACCGCGCGCATTCCCGACAGAGCCTCGGTGAGCTCACCCAGTTCGATGCGGCAGTCCACCGCGAACTTGCGGCAATCGATCGTGAGCTGATCGGCGAATCCGCGCACGCGCGCGCAGGCCGCCGCGAGCGCATCGAATTCGATTCTAGCCTTACGGATTTCACCGCCGATGAAGCGGGCAAGCGCGACGTCGAAGCGGAGATCAAGCACGCGCGGGCTCTCGGCACCGAAGGCGCGACCCGCGGGCTCGAGCACACCGCCGAGTACATCCGCGGCTTGCAGAGGGCGGCCGTCTGCGATCAACTCACGGTACTCGGCCAGCACAGTTGCCAGTCGCTGCTCGAGCACATCATCGCTCACCGGAGCAGTCGCCGGAAGCACCCCCTGGAACCGGACAGTCGGCGTGACTCGGTCTGGTTGCAAAGGCGCATTGGGCCGCCGGAAAACCGCGGTCGGATCGGGCACGCCCGACAACCGACCCGCGCCGAGATCGACAACTGATCCGACCGGTGGCAGTAGCGGTAACAGGCGCTCATACACCTCAGCGGCGTCGGCCGGTCGCTTCTCGGCATCCTTGGCCAGCAGATCCATAACCAACCGGTCCAGGTCCGCAGGCAGTTCTGCGCGCAACTCGCTCGGCGGGACAGGATCGGTGGCGTAGTGGTGGTGCATGACGATCGGGCCGTTGCCACTGAAAACCGGGTACCCGCAGAGCATTTCGTAGAGAACACAACCGAGGGCGTACAGGTCGGTGCGCGGTGTCGCCTTCGCACCGATGGTTTGCTCGGGCGCCATATACGCGGCCGAGCCGAGCGGCATGCCCGTCGCGGTAAGTTTCGCCGCGTTGGCGGTAAGGAGCGCGGCGATGCCGAAGTCGATGACCTTCACCGTGCCGCCAGGTGTGACAAGTATGTTGTCGGGCTTGAGGTCGCGATGGACGACCGGCAGCGCATGGGCGTACGACAGCGCGGTCGCGATCTGCGCGGCGACCGCGACCGCCCATTCCACCGGCAGCGGGGCATCGGGGTCTAGGTAGTGCCGCAACGTCGTCGCGCCCTCGACGAGTTCCATCACGAGGTACACCGCCGGGCACGTATAACCCACT
>NZ_JBHXMY010000610.1:0-3447 GCF_042720195.1 Nocardia sp. NPDC058497
ACCTATCACCCGCCCCAGCTCTTATTATTTATCTCGGTGGGGGTGGGGTTTTTTTTTTGCTAACCCCCCGCGCGCCCCCCCCCCCCCCCCGGGCCCGCGGCAACCCCCCGGGGGCGAGAATCAGTCCTCGGCCACCTGCACGTCCACCGCGATATTGCCGCGGGTCGCGTTGGAGTACGGGCACACCTGGTGCGCCTGCTCGGCCAGCGCCTGCGCGTCCTCGCGCGACAGGTGCGGCAGCGTGACCTCGAGGGCGACGGCCAGCTCGAACCCGCCGTTGCCGTTCGGGCCGATCGAAACCTGTGCGCCGACAGCGGAATCCGCGATGTTCGCGCCCGCCTTCTTGCCGACCAGGCGCAGCGCCGAGTGGAAGCAGGCGGCGTAACCGGCCGCGAACAGCTGCTCGGGGTTGGTGCCCGCGCCGTCGCCGCCCATCTCCTTCGGCGGGGCGAGCACGACTTCGAGCTTGCCGTCGGTGGTGCGCGCGGTGCCGGTGCGGCCTTCGCCGCTGGCCAGGGCTTCGGCGGTGTAGAGGACCTGCATGGGAGCTCTCATTTCTCTGTGAGGGAATCGGTGAGTTTGCGCAGCAGTCCGCGCAGTGCGGTGATCTCGTCGACGGACAGTCCCGCGATCTCGGCCATCTCGGCCGGAATCCGGCACGCCTCGGCGCGCAGCGACCGCCCGTGTCCGGTGAGCACGATGTCGACCCGGCGTTCGTCCTCGGCCGCCCGCCGCCGCTCGACGAACCCGGTCGCCTCCAGCCGCTTGAGCAGCGGAGACAACGTTCCCGAGTCCAATTCGAGCGCCCTGCCGAGCTCGCCGACGCTACGTCCGTCGTGTTCCCACAACGCGAGCATCACCAGATACTGCGGATACGTGAGCCCGAGCTGTTCCAGCTTCGGGCGATAGACCGCCGTCATCGCCCGCGAAGCCGCGTACAGCGGGAAACACAGCTGCTCGTCGAGGGTGAGTCCGTCGGTCATGACAACAATATAGCCCACAATTAAATTGTGCACAACCTATCAAGGAAGCACGATGGCGAGAAACCCCGAGACGTAGGCGAGCGCGAAGAGCGCCGGCACCCACTGCTCGATATGGGACAGCGGCCAATACAGCGCCCGATCCCGCCCTTCACCGAGGGCCCACCACTCGGCCTTCCAGAAGGGCGAGGCGGGAAGCCGCTCCTCGAGCGCCCCGATCACCCGGAACTTGGCGCCGTTCAACAGCCGGTAGCTACGGACCAGATAGAACCAGGCGAAGCACTGGCCGAGGACGGCGATCAGCGGAATCACCAAATCCACCGCGTCGGCGACCTTGCCCCACAGGTCGGGGCGGCATCGGCCTGCACGGACATGGGCTCATCTCCACAAAGGTTCATGAACTGGACCTTCTGAGCCTCCCGCATCCGCACGCGGATATCGCGGGTAGTCCACTACTCGGCTTCGCGAGCGATGGTCAGCCCATGACCTTCCGGCGACACCAACCCCCAGCAGGCAGCCACCTCCGCTCGGTGTGAGGGGCGGCGGCGCAGGTTCAGTCCGTGTCGGGCAGCGCGCTGACCGGCTCGCAGCACCGCAAACATGCTCGGTGGCGAGGCGCACCGCCGCGGGATCAGTCCATGTCGAGCAGCGCGCTCACCCGCTCGTACCGCCGCAACCACCACTCGGTCCGCTCCGGATCGGGATGCCGGTACTTGTCGAGCAACGCGGGGTCCGGTTCCGGCGCGACCGTGGGAACCGTGAGCCACCCGTTCACCGGCAACAGCGATTCGGCGACGAGATCACCTTCGAACAGCGCGAGAGTTCCCAGACCGCAGGCGAATTCGAGCTGCGGAAGAGCGCCTGCCAACGCGATCTGGGCAGCCAGCCCGACACTCGTCTCCAACGCCGACGACACCACAGTCGGCAGCCCGGCAGCCTCGGCGACGGCCAGCGCCCGCCGAACCCCGCCAAGCGGAGTACATTTCAGCACCGCCACATCAGCGGCCCCCGCCACCGCGACCCGCAACGGATCCTCGGCCCGCCGAATCGACTCGTCCGCCGCGATCGGCACCGAAACCCTGCGCCGCACCTCGGCCAACTCCTCGACCGTCCGACACGGCTGCTCGACATACTCCAATCCACCAGCAGCCCGGTCTATCTCGCCGATATACCGAACCGCGGTCTCCACATCCCATACCGCATTGGCATCCACCCGAACCGCCCCGTCGGCCCCGATAGCCTCCCGCACCGCCGCCACCCGAGCCAGATCCTCGGCCAACGACCCAGGATGATCAGCCACCTTCACTTTCGCCGTCGCGCAACCGGACTCACGCACAATCCGCCCAGCCCGCTCGGCATCGACAGCGGGAACAGTGCAATTCACCGGCACCCGATCCCGCACCGGCGCAGGCCACCCCACGGTCGCCTGCTCAACCGCGGTAGCCAACCACCCCGCCGCCTCCCGATCGTCATACTCGGGAAACGCACAGAACTCCCCCCATCCCAGCGGCCCCCGAATCAACATCCCCTCACGCACGGTGATCCCCCGAAACCGCGTACGCAGCGGAATCGCATAAACGAACGTATCGGCGCCCACCCCCGCGATCGTAGAGGTCGTCCACGCGGGGCCGGACTGGCGATGGTGCGCAGACCTACCTCAGTCGATGCCTTCGTCCAGCTGTTCCCAGGTCAGCAGGACCGGGAACGGCGTCAGCGTGTCGATGGCCGCCGCGTAATCATCGGTGCGGTTCCGGAATCCGTTGGAGACGTAGCGTCCTTCGGAATTGAGGGTCAGCATCTCGATGGACACGGCGGGTCCGTCGTCATTGGCCATCCGGACTATCCAGTAATGCTGAATTCCATACCGAGCGTATTCGGAGCGTTTGTCGATCGTGTCGGCGGTAACCGTTGTCGGTGATACGACTTCCACGACCAGAATTGTGTCGGCGACGGTCGGTTTGGTCTTCCACCGATTCCGTGGCGTTTCGACGCACCGGTAGACGATGGTGTCCGGCCGTTTGTAGTGGAACGGGACTTCCGACACCAGCATGTCGATATCCCGGTTGACCCGCAGGCAGGGCTCGCGCTGGTCGCGCTTCGCCTCGCCGTCGGCCAGTGCGCGCTCGATCGCGCGCGACACCGCGTTGTGGTTCGGCGATGGCGACTCGCAGAAAACGATCATCCCGTCTTTGATCTCGACGGAACGGGCGACGTCCTCCGGCATGGTGAGGTAATTGTCCATGTCGACAGGCTGGCTGTAGGTCTTCGGAACGGACCAGTCGAACGCTTCGGACACGGTGCGACCCTTCGGCTCGGGGCAAGCCTCGTCATCGTACGTCGCGGCGGTGCCGAAGCGCCCGCGGGGGGGGGGGGGGGGCGCCGCCCCCGCGGGGGGGCGAGGGAGAAATAGTTGGAGGTTTGTGTGTTTTTGGGTGGGGGGGGGGCGGACAGCGCTGGTGTGGGGGTG
>NZ_JBHXMY010000611.1:0-3446 GCF_042720195.1 Nocardia sp. NPDC058497
TCCTCCAGTACGACACCCCCGCGGCGATTCTGGCCGCCCCCGCCGACGAGACGGTCGCCGGTTTCGTCGGCGCCACCGCCACCATCGACCGCCTCGGCCTCGCCGTCCTCGCCGACCTCGACCTGGACCAGGGCATCGCCGTCGCCGAGAACACCGCACCGGCCGATCTGACCGACCGCCTGCACACTGCGAAACAGGACTGGGGCATCGTCCTCGACGCCCAGCGCCGACCGGTGCGCCGGGTCCCGGCGAGCGAACTCGCCCACGCGGATTCGCTGCGCGACCTCGGCGCACCGATCCAGGCCACGCTGCCCGCCGAAGCCACCCTGCAGGACGCCCTCGCGATCCTGCTGACCGAACGCACGGCCTCGGCGGTCGTCGTCGACAGCGTGGGCGCCTTCGCCGGAGTGGTCACCGTCGACACGCTGATCAGCCATCTGGCCGCCGCCCCCGCCGAGACGGTGCAGGCATGACCACTCTGGACAGGCCCGCCGCGGTCGCCGCACCGGCCGCGCAGCGGCGTGCCGAATTCCTGCGGCTGTTGGTCCAGCCGGTGATCGTGCTGATCCTTACCGTCGGTGTGCTGGTGTGGGCGTTCCGGCGCGACCTCACCCTCACCCAGCAGGCGAGTATCAGCGTCGGCAATATCGCCGAGGTCACGTGGCAGCACATCCTGATCACCGCGGCGGTGGTGCTCATCGTCGTCGCGGTGGCGGTGCCGCTGGGCACGGTGCTCACCCGGCCCGGATTCCGCAGGCTCGCACCGATCTTCGTCGGCGTCGCCAATATCGGCGCCTCGGCGCCCGCGATCGGCCTGATCGTGCTGTGCTACCTGGTCACCCGGACCACCGGGTTCTGGATCGGGGTCGCGCCCATCGCGTTCTGCTCGCTGCTGCCGGTGCTGCGCAACACGATCCTCGGCTACCAAGAGGTCGACCCGGCCCTCATCGACGCCGGGCGCGGGCAGGGCATGTCGGCCGTACAGGTGTTGCGGCGCATCGAGTTCCCGCTCGCGGTGCCCTACATCCTGGCCGGCCTGCGCACCGCGCTGGTGCTGGCCGTCGGCACCGCGACGCTGTCGTTCCTGGTGAGCGCGGGCGGGCTCGGCATCCTCATCGACACCGGCTACAAACTGCGCGACACCGTCACCTTGACGGTGGGCGCGGTGCTCGCCGTCGCCCTGGCTTTGCTGGTCGACTGGCTGGGCGCGCTGGCCGAACAGTTCCTCGGACCGAGGGGGTTGCGGTGAGGATCACCCGATGGCTGCGCGGGTTCGCGCCCGTGGCCGGTGTGCTGCTGCTCGCGAGTTGCGGTCTGCAGTCGGGCAGTTCGGTGCCGCTGCCGGTGGGGCCGGGCAGCATCGTGGCCGTGCCCGCCCTCGACGGGGTCGCGGTCACCGTGGGCTCCAAGGACTTCACCGAGGCCAATATCCTCGGCTATCTGATCGAATTCGCGCTCACGGCGGCGGGCGCGAATGTGCGCGACCTGACCAATATCCAGGGTTCCAACAGCCTGCGTGACGCCCAGCTGCACGGACAGGTCGACATCGCCTACGACTACACCGGCACCGGCTGGATCAACTACCTGGGCAACGAGACACCCGAGCCGGACGAGGTGCGTCAATTCGAACTCGTCCGCGACGCCGATCGCGCCGAGCACGACATGGTGTGGGCCGCGATGGCGCCGATGAACAACACCTACGCCCTGGTCGCGAGCAGGCGCACCGCCGAGGAGACCGGCGTGCGCACGCTGTCGGACTACGCGGCCCTGATCGCGAAGGACCCGGCCGCTGCCGCCACCTGCGTCGGCACCGAGTTCAACGTCCGCCAGGACGGCTACCCGGGGATGGCCCGCAAGTACGGCATCGATGTCGGCGCGGTGCGGAAACAGATCGTCCAGGACGCGCTCGTCTACCAGGCGACCGCCGACGCCGAGCAATGCCGGTTCGGCTCGGTCGCCGCCACCGACGGCCGCATCCCCGCGCTGGATCTGGTGCTGCTCGACGACGACCGCGGCTTCTTCCCGAAGTACAACGCCGCGCTCGTCATGCACGGCCCGTTCGCCGACGCCCACCCCGAGGTCGTCTCGATCATGGCGCCCATCTCCGCGCGCCTGACCAACGCGGTGATCACCGAGCTCAACCGCCAGGTCGACATCGGCGGTCGCGAACCGGCCGACGTCGCCCGCGACTGGATGGTCGCCGAGGGACTGGTCACCGTCGGCTGATCCACCCGCGGCGGTGTGCCGAACTGTGACCGGCCTCTCGCCACGCACTCAGCTTCCCGGGCCATGATGGACGGCGGTGGTGACACCGGAAACCGACTGGGAGGATGCATGACCATGGAATTCCGCAAGGTGACCGTCCTGGGTACGGGGGTGCTCGGATCCCAGATCGCTTTCCAGACCGCGTTCCACGGGTTCGACGTGACCGCCTACGACATCGACGACAAGGCGCTCACCGCCGCCCGTACCCGCTTCGACGAGCTCGCCACGATCTACCAGCAGGACGTGGCGGGCGCCGACGCGAGCAACACCACAGCGACCGCGGCGGGCATCACGCTGACCGCCGATCTGGCCGCCGCGGCCGCCGAGGCCGACCTGATCATCGAGGCGGTGCCGGAGGTACTCGAGATCAAGCGCGACCTGTACGGCAAGCTCGGTGCGCTCGCGCCCGAACGCACCGTCTTCGCGACGAACTCCTCGACGCTGCTGCCCAGCGACATCGTCGACTACACCGGCCGCGCCGACCGGTTCCTGGCGCTGCATTTCGCCAACCACGTCTGGAAGTTCAACACCGCCGAGGTCATGGGCACCGAGCAGACCGATCCGGCGGTGTTCCGCGCGGTGGCCGAATTCGCGAGGGCCATCGGCATGGTGCCGATCGAATTGCACAAGGAGAAGGCGGGTTACGTCCTCAACTCCCTGCTGGTGCCGTTCCTGAACTCCGGAATCGCGCTCGCCGCAGGCGGCTACGCCGAACCCGCCGCCGTGGACGAGACCTGGCGCATCGCCACCGGCGCGCCCATGGGCCCCTTCCAGATCCTCGACATCGTCGGCCTGACCACCCCCTACAACATCCTGATCAGCGGCAGAGACTCCGACAAGAAGCTCGCGGCCTGGCTCAAGGAGAACTACATCGACAAGGGCAAGCTCGGCGCCGCCACGGGAGAGGGGTTCTACCGCTACACCGCGTAGACGGACACACAAAAACACCGCGGGGCCCGGTCCGTACGGGGCCCCGCGGTGTTCGCCGAGCTATTTCTTGGTGATGTCGACGCCGGGAGCGGCGTCGGTGACGATCGAATCGGCGGCCAGGACGGTGCCACCGCCCTTCTTGCGCCGGGAACGCAGCCGCTTCTCCAGCGTCGTCGCCAGGAAGGTCAGTGCCCGGGTCAGCGAGATCATGATCATCGCGACGACCCTCAGCGCCGGGATCGTGGTGTGGT
>NZ_JBHXMY010000612.1:0-3445 GCF_042720195.1 Nocardia sp. NPDC058497
CCGGGAGTTTTTTTGGGGGTCAACCCGCCCTGTCGCCACTTCTTTATCCCTCCACTCTAGCCGCGCCCCCTTGGGTTCCCCGCGGCTCTGGGCCGGAATCCGTCGGGGCATCGAATTTCGTTGACTCTGATCCACCGCTCGACCTTGCTTCGTGGCGAGAAGGCGGACCTGGTGGCACTCGCGAGCGCCGAGGGCCTGCGACTCAAGTCCGGCGAATGGCCACGTGACTTCTTCCCTGGCATATTTCTTGACTGCACCTGGCAACCCAACAACGGGCGGTTCATCGTCAAAACCCGGCGATTGACCCAACCGCTGAGCGTTGAAGGCCGCAGCGTCGGCTACCAATACGACGCCCAAGTATTGATGCGCGATGCCGGACCCATCAGCGAGCATGGCGGTAGCGTCGCTGAATGGGTGATCTTGACAATGCGCACGCTAGGCTACCTTGACCCTGATGGTCGCGCGGTGTTGGCCGAAGATGCTCTCGAACGCAATATGGTGGAACTTGGTTTCCCGACAGCACGGCTTCCGCAGCTCACGCACGTCGTTGTTCGGCTTGTGCGAGAGGGCCGTATCCAACGCGTAGAAGGTTCTCTTGGTCCCGACGGGCGACCCGTCTACCCCGCGCTGCGATATCGACCGCCGGTAGAACTGCTCAGCTTCCGGCCGAGAATCGTCGAGGTTCACCGCGCCGAAAGTCGCAGCCAACAAGCCGATCCGCGAGTAGGTCAGCGACCCCACAAAGTAGCCGGCTTCGTGCGACGCCTGCCCTCTGGCCATAACGCGAGTGACGAAGCACGCGAAGCCCACGCCGACGCGCGTCGACGCGCGGAACTAGCCAACGACGCTCCGCTCAAGCCCGGCTTTACCTTTGTTCGAAAACACCGCAGGCTCGGGAGCCTGTAGCCCGCCGATACCTCCGCTGCGTTGGCAGGCCAGCTCAGCTGGATCGGGTATGCGACAGGGGTCTTCGGGTTTCGTGGTCGAGTAGGGAATCGTGCATCTTCTGGAGTTCGACCCCACATCGAACTTATTGTGGCAAGCCGAGATTCGCTGCAGCGGTCTGCAGTTGGTTCAGCTCGTCGGAGGTCAGTCGCAGGGCTGCAGCCGCCCGACCAGTCGCGGAGAAGCTGACTCCCTCGCTTTCCAGAAGCTGACGTGGATTCTCCGGTATATCGCCGGGGCCGTAGGAAATCATGCCGTGCGCGTCCAGAACACGGTGCGCATTTGGTGCGGGGTGGGACCGCAGCCGCGTGCCGACGCGATGGGCTGCTGTACCGAGTAGTTTGCCGAGGTCCCCGTAGGTGGTCCAACGGCCCGTGGGCATCACTGTGAGCAGTTGGTGCATTTCCGCCCACGTGGGGTTGTCGGGGAAGGTCGATTCGTCCGCGGGGCCCGGCCAGAATTCGATGATCCGCTCGGCCAGCGCGAGCCCACGCTTCTCGATTTCGATTGGTCCCCAAGATTTGTGCGCGGCGATGTCTTGGTTCATGCGGATGCTGCTGGCGCGCAGGGTATCGCGCTTTCGGCTGAACTCATGGTTACTCAGGGCTTCGTTGTAGCCCGTCAAGGTGAGATTTCCGAGGGTGTGGAGATAGCGATCGTGAAGGATGTCGACTTCGTCTTCGCCGTACTCTGCGCTCAGGTCAGCGCGCCATTGTGCCGAAAGGCTCTGCGGCATTACGTGTTCGATCGACAGTGACTCCGACTGGACGGTTTCTCTCGATTGAAACAGGTCCTCGATCCAGGTCATGAGAATCTTGCGGTGGGCGTTGCGGCCCGTCAGATAGAGCGGCATGGTCACGATTGCGTCGGTCAGCTGCTTGTCGGTCGCATAGTGCTTGCGACCAGCCGAGAAGTGGACGCGGAGCGCGGTGTCGACAGGCAGCGCGGGGTCGAGCTGCTGCGTAGTCTCGGCGAAAAGGCGATTCAAGCCTTGCGATACACGGCCTACCAAGAACCGCCGCACCAGCAACGACTCGATGTACAGCAGCGCTCGTGCGACTTGCTCGTTCGAGGCTTCGCCTCGGTCTCGGAGGAGCAGCAGGTGCAGAACCAAAGGCGCAGGTGAGGTCGAGTCCCACTCGGCAAGACGGGCAAGGCGCACGCGGACATCGGGATCGGGTTCCGCCGCTGGTTCGATCATCAGCCTATACAATCGGCCGAGCCGTGCGATCCGTTCGATTTCTTCGACGATCTGTTCTTCCGAAGTCAGCTTCTCGAGTCTGGTCTGCTGCGCGGCGAAGGTTTGGCCCTGCTTGACGCTGGGCCGCTTGTGCAGCATATCTATCCAGAACAGAGTTTCGATGCGTTCGTTGTCCAGCGAGGCTTGCAATGGCAGCCAGTGGGTGCGGTAGACCTCGTCGCTGCGACTGGGCAGCCGCATGAACAGGTAGTTGCGGAGGAGGTCACCCTGGGTCAGTTTCAGGCCGGTGTTGTTGAGGGACTGGAAGATTCGGTGGACATTGTCGCCTGGGTGTGCGCTGATCGACACCACTGACAGTCCCGAGACCACTGCTTGGACGACCTGCGAAAGCCCAAAAGGCACATCGTCGGCCGCAGCCAGTTCGCCGAGGCGAGCGCGGAAGAACCGGTATGCGTTGCCGACTCTGCCGCCATCGTCAGTTGCGGAGCCATCGATAACGGCCGTGTAGGCCGGCCGGTCGACCTGGGTCGGAAGGAGTTTCAGGCGATCGGGATCGTCGTGGTACTGATTTGTCAGCAGCTGATTGTGGATGCGATCGGTGTCGCGGCTCGCCGAACCGTCGACTGCTCGCAGATAGTCGCGGATCGCTGCGAGCAGCAGAGTCAGGGTTGTCAGGCGTTGCTGACCATCGACGACGAGAAAGCGGGTGACTGCTCCTGCCACACCTGCCGGAGCAGGGGCCAACACCACCGAACCGATGAAGTGGGTCGAGTCGGGCTCGTCGATGCGATCTTCGGCCAGCTGGATGACGTCGCTCCACAGCTCCTGCAGCTGTTCATCACCCCACCCATAGGGCCGCTGATACAGCGGAACAAGGTACTGCGAGCTCCCCTCGAGAATCCGCTGCAGACTGGTTTCCTGCGCCGCGACCACTCACTTCTCCTTTGTTGTGATGCCACCGAACACCGACGAGGTGCCGTTTACTCGAACACGACGCCCTGCTCGGCTGCCGCCGCATCGATCAGGTGTGCCACTGCTGTCAGAAGCGCATTCGATTCCAGCGCCCGTCCCGTTACCGGCATCGGCGCACCGCGTTCCAGTATGCGGACGTCGAGAGCATGGGCACGGCGGGCGACGGAGCCGTTGCCGGACATCGCGTAGGCCTCCACCCATTCCGCATGGGGTTCTTCGACGATGCGGCTCTCCACGAGGTCGGTGAGGCGGCTGGTGACTGCGATCAGGAAGTTGTCGATCAGGATCTGGCGTTCCTCGGGGGTCGGGCGCGCACCCCGCCACCCC
>NZ_JBHXMY010000613.1:0-3443 GCF_042720195.1 Nocardia sp. NPDC058497
ACTATGCTACAGGCGACGCTCCACCCGGCGGGTCGTCGCCTGGTTCGTGCGGCCGCGGCCTAGGCGAGCTGTTCGCGCAGCAGCTCGCGGAGGGCGGCGCGGTCGGGTTTGTTCGTGCGGCCGCTGACGGGGATCCGGTCGACGATCACGATGTCGTCGGGGACCGCGGTGGTGTCGATGATCTGCGGCAATCGGGTGCGCAGCAGGGCGGCGACATCGCTTGTGTCGGGATCGGAGACGACGGCGAGGACGATGCGTTCGTCGCCGATCTCGTCGGGGATGCCGATCATGATCGCCGCGCGGACGCCGTCGATCGCCGTGATCACCGGCTCGTAGAGCCCCGGGTAGATGTTGGTCTTCCCGCGGATCATCATGTCCTTCTTGCGTCCGGTGAGCACGAGCTGGTCACCGTCCCAGCGGGCGAGGTCGCCGGTCGGGACCTCCGGGAGCGGGTCGGCGCCGAGGTAGCCGCGGCACAGGTTCGGTCCGGCCAGCACGAGTTCGCCGTCGTCGGCGATCCGGGCCACCACCCCTGGTACCGGAGCGCCGAGCAGATCGCCGGAGTGCGCGAGCTTGGCGACATCGTTGGTGACGGCGACCGGCAGGATCTCCGTCATCCCATAGATCGCGAGAAACTCGGTGCTGGGCAACGACTTCCGTGCCCTCCGTAGCAAGGCGGAGGTGACCGGAGCGCCGCCGAGGGCGACCTGGCGCAGGTACGGCGGCGGGGAGATCGCGCCGGACTCGAGCGCGTCGAGCGCGACGGCCAAGTCGGCGGGTGTGTAGAACGCGTGGGTGGCGCTGTGCAGGGCCTGGGTGAACCGGACCGGGTCGATGTGGGTGCCGAACCGCGGATACGGCGGCATCGCCCAGCGCGCACCCGCCATGAGCGCGGGCAACCCCATCATGAGCTGTTCGGTGTGCAGGAACGCGCCGGGCGCGAGACTGGTCCGCCCGCTCATCGCGGCCAGCCCCGCACCGAGCGAAGCGCGAGTGTGCACAACGGCTTTCGGCTCGTCGGTGGTGCCCGAGGTGAACACGATCAGCGCGGGCGCTTCCGGATCGACGGGTACGTTCGCCGTGCCTGCCGCAGGACCGGTGAAGCGGTGCAACGGAATCGAACCGGACGGCGTCCCCGGCAGCCAGGGACCACTGTGGACGTGCCGCACATCGAGTGCGCCGAACCGGGGGAGACTCAGCCCGCGCCGGCGTCCGAATCCGGCCAGCGGGCCACTCACCGCGTACAACAGCGATTCGGTGGCCGCCCAGGTGGGTTCGACCAGTTTCACCCGCTGGTCGAACAATTCGGGCCCCACACCGGGGTCGACGAAGACGATGGTCCCACCCGCCGCGATCACCCCGAAGATCAAGGTCACCGAGGACACGCTCGGCCGGATCGAGAACAGCATCCGGTCACCTGGTCGAAACCCGGCCGCCCCGAGGTTGTAGGCGACCCGGTCGACGGTGTCGACGAGCTCGCGATAGGTCAGCGCGCGTTCGCCGACCGCACCGAGCGCGGACGCGTCGGGGATCCGGTCGGCCTGCATGGCGAGGCGTTCGAGAAAGTCGGTCGTCATCGGATATCGACGACCTCGGGCCGGTATCGGTGGTCGGCGTACCAGGCCAGCGTCTTGCGGATGCCCCACGCGCGCACCCGCCGGTTCGAGCCGTACACCCGGACATCACGGCGCAACCCGTAGTCGGTGGTGATCGTGCGCACCGCGTTGACCAGCGCGCGATCCTCGTGCAGATCCTCGATAGCGGTACGCGGGAATCCGCCTGCGGCAAGGTACAACTCGGCGGTGATCGCCATATTGCACCCGGGCGTCATCACATAGGGGCCGAGATATTTCGGATCACGATTGCCTGAGCGCACCTTCCCGAAGGCCGACGCCACCTCCAGCGCGACCCGGATGATAGTGCGATCACGCCACGAAACCCCTTCGTCCGTCCGGGGAATCAGCTGCCCGCTGACCAGCCGCAGCCCGGAATCGAACCCGGCCTTGATCCGCTGCGTCCAGTCGGGCGCGGGCAGGCAGTCGGCGTCGGTGCGGGCAAGGAAGGTCGCCCCCTGCGCGATCGCGTACCGCATCCCGGTGTCGGCGGCGGCGCCGGTGCCCTTCTGTGGCTCGGTGATCACCTCGATAGCCGGGACCGGATGCGCCGCGGCGAACGCCCGCACGATCTCGACGGTGCCGTCGCTGGAGTTGTTGTCCACCACGACCACGGTGAAGTCGGTATCCCGTTGCGCGGCAACAGCAGTCAGGGTCGCACCGATCCCGCGCTCCTCGTCGAACGCGGGAATCACCACCCAGAGCGCGCCGCTGTTCACAGGTCGGCCACCAGCCGGTCGAGACCACCGATCCCGGCGACCCACTCGTGGAAGCGATCGAGACCGTCGGCGAACGGCACGGTCGGCCGGTACCCGAGTTCCCGTTCGGCACGGGAGATGTCGTAGGTCGCCGACCGCGTGACGAGCGCGACCGCGTACCGCGACAGCGGCGGCGTCCAGCGCTGCGCGACCGCCGGAATCCGCCACACCGTTTCGATCGCCGCCAGCGCGCCACTGAGCACCGGCGGAGGCACGGTGATACTCGGCGCGGCCAACCCGAACCGCTGCGCCACCGCTTCCATCGTCGGCCACACCGATACGGGTTCGGCATCGGCGACGAAATAGGCTCGCCCACCGACCTTCTCGGCCTCGAGCGCCAGTGGCACAGCCGCCACGAGATGGTCGATGTAGCACAGGGACGCCCACACATCCCGGCCGCCGGACAGGTCGGGCAACCGGCCCGCCCACAACTTCGCCAGAATCTGCACGATCGGCCCGCGCCGATCGCCGGGCCCCCACACCGCGCGCGGCCGCAGCGAGCACGTCGTGAACTCCGGTGTATCGGCCGCCAGTACCAGCTGCTCGGCCACCGCCTTGGTCTCGCAATAGCTGTTCAGGAACCGGGCGGGGTAGGGCACCGTCTCGTCGATGCCGAGCTGGTCACCGCCATCGGGCGCCATCAGCGCGCTCGGACTCCCGATGAACACGAACCGCGCCACGCCCGCCGCCGCGGCCTCCTGCATCAGCCGATCGGTCCCGGCCACATTCACCGCGAAGAACTCCGCGGGCCGCCCGAACTCCCCGAGCAGCGCCGCGGCGTGCACCACGGCCCGCACCCCGGACACGGCACGGGCCATGGCCGCGGCGTCCGCGAGATCGGCCACCGCCACCTCGGCACCGGCCGGCGCGGCCGCGGGGTCGCGCACCATCGCCCTGACCGGCACACCGCGCGCCAGCAGGCCGCGCACGATCGCCCCGCCGACGAAGCCGCTCGCCCCCGTCACCAGCACAGTCATCGGGTCACCTTAAGGCGTGGACGCGGCGCGGACAGCTGGGCACACCGATCTCCTCGCCGCGGGGGCGGGCGGGGGGCGCGGGGTGCGAGGGGGAC
>NZ_JBHXMY010000614.1:0-3432 GCF_042720195.1 Nocardia sp. NPDC058497
CCTCTGGGGCTGTCGTGATCTCGCCGAGTGTCGAGAAAGCCCTATTGGTCGCCGATGATCTCCGCTGGTAGGAACATTGTTCCCAGCTGGGCCGCGATCGCGCTGGTGTGCTCGACGATGCGTTCGGCATCCACGTCGAGCACGCCGGTGCGCCAGGCGGACAGCAGTTCGATGAAGCCGCCTATCCCGGCGAGTGTGCTCATGCGGATGGCGGTCTCGTCGACGCCGGGACGTAGATAGGGCCACGCGGCCGCGATCAGTAGATCGGTGGCGTCGGTGAGCATGGTTTTGCGCCGCTGTTCGAGGACCGCGCTGCCCGCGTGGTCGGCGAGCAGGATCCTGGCGCGGCCGCGGGGGTCGGATTGCAGCTCGACGGCGCGGGCGATGGCCGCGCGCAGGATTTCCAGGGGTGTGCGCTCGGTGTTCTGGGCGACGATGCTCGCCAGGTCGACGAACACCTCGGTGCAGACCTCGTCCCAGGCCGCGGCGAGCAGTTCGTCGCGATCGGCGAAGTGTTCGTAGAAGTACCGGTCGTTGAGCGAGGTCCGCTGGCACACGCCGCGCATGGTGACCGCGGCCCAGCCGTTCTCGATCCAGATGCTCAGGGCGGCGTCGACCAGGCTGGTCCGCCGCTGCGCCCTGCGTTGGTCGGCGGTCAGCCCGCCCCAGGTCCGTGCCGGTGCGCGCACATCCATGGTTGACAAAGTACTCCTCTGCGAGCCTAATTGGTGTCAGGTGCGGCCAATGGTGGCAGTTGCCACCAGTTCGAGTCTCACCGGGTCGACCCGGGAGTTGCCATGCGACTGTTTCCCTTCGGCGGACGCCGCCGGACCACGAACGCCGATGCCGTGGTGACCGGCGCCGGCAGCGGAATCGGACGTGCCTTCGCCGTCGAACTCGGCAAGCGCGGCGGCCGCGTCGTCTGCTCGGACATCGATTCCGACCGCGCCACCGAGACCGCCGGACTCGTCGAGTCCGCGGGCGGGAAGGCGATCGGCACCGGCTGCGATGTCACCGCGATCGCCGAGGTCACCCGGCTGGCCGCCACCGCACAGGACTGGTTCGGCGCGGCACCCACCGTCGTGGTCAACAATGCGGGTATCGGGGCGGGCGGGCCGGTGGTCGGAGAGTTCGCCCTCGACGACTGGCAGCGCACGCTCGGCGTGAATCTGTGGGGTGTCATCCACGGCTGTCACGTCTTCGCGCCGATCCTGCGGGAGGCGGGTCGCGGCGCGATCGTGAACGTCGCCTCGGCGGCCGCGTTCGGCGCGGCGCCGCGCATGGCCGCCTACAACGTCAGCAAGGCGGGGGTGCTGGCGCTGTCGGAGACGTTGTCGGCCGAACTGGCCGGCACCGGCGTCGGTGTCACCGTGCTGTGCCCGACCGGCGTGAAAACCAACATCATGCAGGCGGATTCACCGATGGACGAGACCGCCGAACGGCTCGGCGGACTGCTCCTGCGCTGGACCGGACGCGCGCCCGCCGCGATCGCCCGCACCACCCTCGATGCCGTGGACCACGGCGAGTTGTATGTGGTGCCGCAACTCGAGGCCAAAATGCTGTGGCAGGCCAAACGGTGGATGCCCGCGACCTATACCCGTTCGGCCGGCCTGCTGGAGCGGGTCGTGCGCTGATCCAGCACAGAAGAAGGAGATCGAACAATGACGTTCGCCTATCCCGATATGCTCGCCACCGTCCGCGCCAGGCAGTGGGCCCTGGCCGACATCGACTGGGACGCACCGGGTGCCGACACCATCACCGACGAGCAGCGCCCCCGGCTGGCCACCTTCATGGCCGATCTGGTGTGGATCGAACATGTCGGCGCCCGCGGCTTCGCCGCCCTCGTGCACCAGGCGCCGCCCGGCCCGCTGCGGGAGATCTACCGGTATTTCCACGCCGAGGAGCAGAAGCACGCCAATGCCGAACTGGCGCTGATGCGCCGGTGGGGCATGCTCGACGGCGACGCGATGCCGGTGCCCAACAAGAACATTCGCCTCGTCATCAGCTGGCTCGACCGCTACGCCGACCAGCTGACCCTGCCGGTGCTCGGCACGGTCATTCCCTCGCTCGAGACCGCGCTGGACGGCGCGCTGGTGAAATTCTTGCTCGACGAGGTCGAGGATCCGGTCTGTCACGAGGTGTTCCGGCACATCAACAGCGACGAATCCCGGCACCTGGCCGTCGGTTTCCAGGTTCTCGAACAGCTCGGGGCGGGACCGTTGCGCCGGATCGCCATCGAGACAGCCGGTTTCGCGGTGCGCCCGTCGTTCGTGCTCGGCGCGCTGCTGTACGCGCCACTGCTGTCGCGGATGTCGACCAATATCATCGCCCTCGGGCTCGACGAGGAGAAGCTGTGGCAGGCGGTGCGCCGCTACGAGAATGTCGGTGAGCGCAGCCCGGCGATCCGGCGGATGCCGCTGTATCACGTGGTGAAGATGCACGGTAAGGCCACGATTCACCGCCGCCAGCCGTTCCAGTTGCTGGCCGATGTGTCCAATGCGTGTATCGACCGGTTCCCGGTCCGGGTACTGGGGCGCAGGCCGTCGTGGTCTGACGAACTCACTTATGAACCGGTGGCGAAATGACTCTTCGATTCGCCGAGACGTTCGCCGGCCGCCAGACGCACAGCACCGAATTCGTGCCACGCCACGAATTCACCGGCCGCCGCGTCGCGATCATCGGCAGCGGGGCGGCGGCGGCACGGCTGCTGCCCGGCATCGCGGCCGAGGCCGCGCGGGTGACGGTGTTCCAGACCGACGCGGTGTGGATTCTGCCGCGCGCACCGCTACCTGGCGCGGCGGTACTGCGCCATACACCGGAGCGCTTGGTGCGGCTCGTCGCCCGCGTCAATCTCCGTGTCCAAGTTCATGATTCGTGGCTGCGGCACCGTCTCACACCCGACGACACCGCGGGCGTCGCCGTGCACAACAGCTACTACCGCACGCTGCGGCAACCACACTGCACCCTGGTGACCTGGCCGATCGCACGACTGGTTCCGCCGGGAGTGCGTACGGTCGACGGTATCGAGCATCGGGTCGACACCATCGTCTACGCGGAGGACGCCCAGCATGTCGTCCGCACCGTCGCCCGTCCCGGCCGCCACCGGATGAAGGAGATCGCATGACCACCACCGGAATCGACCACGAGATCATCATCGTCGGCGCCGGATTCTCCGGGATCGGCGCGGCGATCGCGTTGCGCAATGCCGGATTCGACGACTTCCTGATCGTCGACGAAGCCGACGGTGTCGGCGGCACCTGGCATTGGAACACCTATCCCGGTGTCGCCGTGGATATTCCGTCGTTCAGCTACCAGTTCTCCTTCGAGCAGCGCACCGATTGGTCCCGGGTGTACGCGCCGGGCAGCGAACTCAAGGCCTACGCCGAATCGTGCGTCGACAAATACGAGCTGCGACCGCGAATTCTCTTCTTC
>NZ_JBHXMY010000615.1:0-3431 GCF_042720195.1 Nocardia sp. NPDC058497
GGGCAACATCGTCGGCAACTACTACATCAAGCGACTCGGCGGCGCGGCCAAGGTCGGCAAGTTCGCCGCCATCGCACCGCCGTGGCTGGGCACCAACGCCCTGGGCGCGGGCGACATCGCCGCCTACAGCCGTGCGCTCGGCGCGGGTCCCGCCTTCGACGCGGTCGCCACGTCGCTGTGCCAGGCCTGCGGGCAGATGCTCACCGGCGACGAGTTCATGGCCGCGCTCAATGCCGACGGCGTCTACGACCCGCAGGTCAGCTACACCAATATCGTCACCACTCTCGACGAACTGGTCGTCCCGCACACCTCGGGCCTGGTCCCCGCGCCCAACGCCACCTCCCACGTCGTCCAGGACGGCTGCGCCCAGGACTACTCCGAGCACATGGCCATCGCGGGCAGCCCGCGCGCCGCAGGTCACGTCCTCAATGCCCTGGATCCGGCCCGTCAGGCCCCGGTTCCGTGCGAGTTTGTACCGCCGTTCACCGGGTAGTGCCGTCATCGGTTCGACATATTTCGCTGTAGGCAAAACTCGGAGGGAAACGAATGCCGCGACGTGCGCGTTATGAGTGAATGACCATGTTGCCGCCGGTCATCAATAGGGTGGACCGGCGGCGGCGGAATCCCCTGCCAACTAGAGTGGATGGCGGGGGCCGCAACCCCCGGGCTTCATGGCAGGCTGACGGCGACAGTTGTCGGTCCGACGCCCTAGGTTGTACCGAGCACACTGCGGCGTCTGTTGCCAGAATGTCGGAGCAGGAGAGTGAGGGAGCGATGTTCGAGAGGTTCACCGACCGCGCGAGGCGTGTCGTTGTCCTGGCCCAAGAAGAGGCCCGGATGCTCAACCACAACTACATCGGCACCGAGCACATCCTGCTTGGGTTGATCCACGAGGGCGAGGGCGTGGCGGCGAAGTCGCTGGAGTCCCTTGGCATCTCGCTGGAGGGTGTGCGCAGCCAGGTCGAGGAGATCATCGGTCAGGGCCAGCAGGCGCCGTCCGGTCACATCCCCTTCACCCCGCGCGCCAAGAAGGTGCTGGAGCTGAGCCTGCGCGAGGCGCTGCAGCTCGGCCACAACTACATCGGTACCGAGCACATCCTGCTCGGGCTCATCCGCGAGGGCGAGGGCGTCGCCGCCCAGGTTCTGGTCAAGCTCGGTGCCGACCTGAACCGCGTCCGTCAGCAGGTCATCCAGCTGCTGTCCGGGTACCAGGGCAAGGAGCCCGTCGAGGGTTCCGGCTCGCGCGGTGAGGCGGGCACTCCGTCCACTTCGCTGGTGCTCGACCAGTTCGGCCGCAACCTCACTCAGGCCGCGCTCGAGGGCAAGCTCGACCCCGTCATCGGCCGCTCGAAGGAAATCGAGCGCGTGATGCAGGTGCTGAGCCGCCGCACCAAGAACAACCCGGTCCTGATCGGTGAGCCCGGTGTCGGTAAGACCGCCGTCGTCGAGGGCCTGGCGCAGGCCATCGTCAACGGCGAGGTCCCCGAGACCCTCAAGGACAAGCAGCTCTACACCCTCGACCTGGGTTCCCTGGTCGCGGGCAGCCGCTACCGCGGTGACTTCGAAGAGCGCCTGAAGAAGGTGCTCAAGGAGATCAACACCCGCGGCGACATCATCCTGTTCATCGACGAGCTGCACACGCTCGTCGGCGCTGGTGCTGCCGAAGGCGCCATCGACGCTGCCTCGATCCTGAAGCCGAAGCTGGCCCGTGGCGAGCTGCAGACCATCGGCGCGACCACCCTCGACGAGTACCGCAAGTACATCGAGAAGGACGCCGCCCTGGAACGCCGCTTCCAGCCGGTGCAGGTCGGCGAGCCGACCGTCGAGCACACCATCAACATCCTCAAGGGTCTGCGCGACCGCTACGAGGCGCACCACCGGGTGTCCATCACCGACGGTGCCCTGGTCGCCGCCGCGACGCTGGCCGATCGCTACATCAACGACCGGTTCCTGCCGGACAAGGCGATCGACCTCATCGACGAGGCGGGCGCGCGCATGCGCATCCGCCGGATGACCGCCCCGCCGGACCTGCGCGAGTTCGACGACAAGATCGCCGACGCGCGCCGCGAGAAGGAAAGCGCGATCGACGCGCAGGACTTCGAGAAGGCCGCGCGCCTGCGGGACAAGGAGAAGCAGCTCGTCGCCAAGCGCGCCGAGCGGGAGAAGCAGTGGCGTTCCGGTGACCTGGACGTCGTGGCCGAGGTCGACGACGAGCAGATCGCGGAGGTGCTGGCCAACTGGACCGGTATCCCCGTCTTCAAGCTCACCGAGGAGGAGACCACCCGTCTGCTCCGCATGGAGGACGAGCTGCACAAGCGGATCATCGGCCAGGAGGATGCCGTCAAGGCCGTCTCCAAGGCGATCCGCCGCACTCGCGCCGGCCTGAAGGATCCGAAGCGTCCGTCCGGCTCGTTCATCTTCGCCGGCCCGTCCGGTGTCGGTAAGACCGAGCTGTCCAAGGCGCTGGCGAACTTCCTGTTCGGCGACGACGACGCGCTCATCCAGATCGACATGGGCGAGTTCCACGACCGCTTCACCGCGTCTCGCCTGTTCGGTGCCCCTCCCGGGTACGTGGGCTACGAGGAGGGCGGCCAGCTCACCGAGAAGGTGCGGCGCAAGCCGTTCTCGGTTGTGCTGTTCGACGAGATCGAGAAGGCGCACCAGGAGATCTACAACACCCTCCTGCAGGTGCTCGAGGACGGCCGTCTCACCGACGGTCAGGGTCGTACGGTCGACTTCAAGAACACCGTGCTGATCTTCACCTCGAACCTGGGCACCTCCGACATCTCCAAGGCCGTCGGCCTTGGCTTCACCCAGTCCAACGCCGAGGGCTCGAACTACGAGCGGATGAAGCTCAAGGTCAACGACGAGCTGAAGAAGCACTTCCGCCCCGAGTTCCTCAACCGCATCGACGACGTGATCGTCTTCCACCAGCTCACCAGCGAGCAGATCGTGATGATGGTGGACCTGATGATCGCCCGCCTCGCCAAGCAGCTGAAGAACAAGGATATGGAGATCGAGCTGACCGGTCAGGCCAAGAGCCTGCTCGCCAAGCGCGGTTTCGACCCGGTTCTCGGTGCTCGTCCGCTGCGTCGCACGATCCAGCGCGAGATCGAGGACCTGCTCTCGGAGAAGATCCTCTACGGCGAGATCGGCGCAGGCCAGACCATCGTGGTCGATGTCGAGGGCTGGAACGGCGAGGGCCAGGGCGAGGACGCCAAGTTCACCTTCACCGGCAAGGCGAAGCTGACCAAGGCGCCCGCGGGCGAGAACAAGCCCGAGGTCGTCCTGACCGGCGCTGCCGAGGGCCCCACGCCCGAGGTCGCCTCCGGCGAGTAAAAATCTGCACCGAAAAGCCCGCCCCCGGAACGGCGGTTTCAAGGGGTCGTCGCAACACCGATGGTTAAACGGTAAGTAGATCACGCAGACGC
>NZ_JBHXMY010000616.1:0-3424 GCF_042720195.1 Nocardia sp. NPDC058497
GAGATATAAAAATATATATTAGTCGGAAGAGTAAGATGTGTATAAGAGAAAGCACAACCCTCGTTCGACGCTGTCGCCTCGACCATCACCACCGCGCTCGACAAACTGGCGGCCGCTCTCGCTGCCGAGGGCGAGTGTTGGGGTTCTGACGAGATCGGGCAGGCGTTCGCCCAGAACTACACCCCGGGTGTGGAAAAGGGCAAAACCTCGGTCTCCAATCTGGGCAAGTCGATGACCCAGCTCGGGACGAACATGGTCACCATCGCCACCGAGTTGTCCGAGCAGGACACCGCGACGGCAGCCCAGCTGAACCAGACCGGTATCTGACCGGGTGGGTATCGAGATCCCTGATTCGCTGCAATGGGTAGCGAAATACATTCTCGGCGCGGGCGATTGGCCCGAAGGCGACGAAACCGCGATGCGGCGAGCCGCCGACGCCTGGACTGCCATGGCCGAGACGCTCAACACCGTCGATGACGAGGCCGCCAAGACCCTGAACTCGGCGTTGGCCGCGTTGTCCGAAGGCGAAACCCACGACGCGCTGCTCGCCTACCGCGACAAGCTCCTCGCTGGTGAGGAGGCGGCGTTCACCGCGATCCGGAAGTGGTGTGAGAAGCAAGCCGAACTGCTCGACGACGGCGCCAACGACATCGAGCACACCAAGCTGGTGATCATCGGCACGATGATCGTGGCGGCGGTGGAAATCGGTGTCGCGCTGGCGACTTCGTGGACCGGTATCGGTGCCGCCGCCGGTGTCGCCGCGCGGATCGCGGCCCAGGTCGCGGTGCGGGTGGCGATGAAATCGCTGCTGACCCGCATGATCGCTCGTGGTATCGCCAAGGCGGCGGCGCGGGCGGCGTTGCGTGGGGCGGCGTTCGAAGCGCTCGAAGAGGGCGGGATCGACGGGATTGCCCGCACCATCCAGGTCGCCAAGGGTGACCGCACGATGGACGACTTCGGTTGGTCGGATCTGGGGTTGGCGACTTTCGGTGGCGCGGTCGGTGGTGCCGTCGGTGCCGGTTTGGGTGGCAAGCTCGATGGTGTCGGCGACGGGATCACCTCTGGGCTGGGTAAGTTGGCCGCGAAGTCCGCGACCGGTGCGGCGACCGAACTCGGCGCCGATCTGTCGGCTCAGGTCGCCTCCGCGGGTGCGGCGTCGCTGTTGATGGGGCAGGATTTCAATCTCGATATCGGGGTGGACACGTTCACCAGCGCGGGCGCGGGTGGTGTGCAGAGCGCGCTGGAATCGGGTGGTGGTAACGGGAACTCGCCCGCACCTTCTGTTCCCGAGCTGGGTGATGTGCCCGGCGATACCGATGCACCCACGACACCGGCGGGCACTGGTGAGTCGGGAGATTCGGCGCCGGAGCCGGCTTCACCGGCGTCGTCGGGTGATCCGGGAGCCACCTCTCCTGCATCGGCCGGGACGCCGTCGGCGGTGGAGGGCAACGGGACTCAGCCGGATGGGGTGGGAACACCCTCGTCACCGGGTGAGGGTTCGCCCTCGACCAGTCCGGCCGGGACTGGACAGAGCGGCGATCCAGCCAGCGGCACTCCGTCGAACGGCGGTCCAGCCGACAGTCCCAACACGCCCAGCGACGCAGCTCCGAGCTCACCGTCTGATTCCGGTGCCCCAAACAACCCGAGCGGCACGCCAAGCTCCCCGAGCGAGCCCAGCGGAACACAGCCTGGCACCCCCGCCTCGCCCGGCGATTCGACCCCGGCTCCGAACACCGATTCACCCGCCACACCAGTCGAATCGAGTCCTAGTCCGTCGCCGCAGGGCGACACAACGCCTACAAACCCGACCGGCACCGGGACCCCTTCCACGCCGAGCGACAACGGAAATACGACGCCTTCCACGCCGAGTGATGGCGGCAATACCGCGCCGTCCCCGCCAGGCGATGGCGGTAATACCGCGCCGCCCGCGCCAAGCGACGGCGGCAATACCGCACCCGCGGCACCAAACGATGGCGGTAATACCGCCGCACCTGCCGCGCCGAATGATGGCGACTCGACCGCGCCTGCCGCGACCCCCAGTAGCGGAAACCCCAGCGCGCCTGCGAATCCCGCGACACCAGCCGAATCCCCTTCTCCCACCACAACCGGTCAGCCCAGCACACCCGCTGCACCGTCCCCCATCCCGTCATCGCCGGACCTTCCGCCAGCCGGCACCCCGTCGAACACTCAGCCGACCGCACCAACCACGCCGACTGATTCATTCCCTGCCCAGCCGAACTCGACCCCGCCGTCGAACCCCACAACTAGCGCGCCCGCCACCCAGCCGACGAGTACGGCCGAGCCGACCTCCACCACCCCGAACCCCAGCACCAACCCGTCGACCACCGTGCCCGGAACGACTCCACAATCCGGCAACCCGTCGACACCGCCCGCAACGCCGAGCACGCAGCCGCCAGCCGACCCTAGCCGCCAGAGCCAGTCGACTGACACAGACACCACCGCAGCAGCCACAACAACGGCACCTGCCCCGACGACCACGACACCCACCGCACCGGCAACGACGACCACCGTCGCGACACCTTTCAACCCCACCCCCGCGTTCCCCGGATCGACTCCGCCGATCGGCACCACTCCGGTCACGCCGCCGACCCACCAGCCGGCACCGACGAGTACTCCGCCGTCATCCACGACCAACCGGACGAGTGCACCTCCACCAGGCACACCCAGCCCCACACCGACATCCACTCCGTCCGCGTCCCGGGCTGTGAACAGCACCGCCGATGCCGCGCCGGCACGATCGGTCCCGCCTGCACGCATCGACACCGGCACGCCACCAACCACCTCGACCCCCGCGGAATCCAACCCCGCAACGAACCCGGCCCGGATTACCGACACCCGGCCGGCCCACGACACCACTCTCCCCCCGCAACAACTGGACAACGCCAACCGCGCCCGCCAGGCCCGCGAATCCCTGCGCCCAGTTTCCCCGGAGAACAACCAAGCCCTGCGGGTGAACCCCACCACCGGCCGCCCCTACCGCAGCGCCAGCTACCCGACCGCGCTCGGCGCACCAGTCCGCGTCATCCGACTAACCGCAGCCGTCACCGCTTCCCCCACCACACCACCCTCCACCATCGAAACGGCCGCCGACCGAGCCCAGCTCGCCACGGACCTCACCTTCAACCAGGGCGCCCAATTCCCCCTCGGCGACTGGCTCATGGTCGACGTCGTCCCCACCGCCGACCCGACCACCGCCGACCTCACCATCGACGCCGACACCGACCCCACCCTCACCGACCTCGCCAACACAGTCCGCACGAACCTCGGCCTCCCCCCGAGCACCACCCCCGCCCTCACCCCCCACCACAAACACCCCCACCGCGCCCACAGCACCCCAACCCACCTGAGACCCCCGCCCACCCCCCCCAGAGCCAGACGCATTTAACAAAAAGACCCAGCCGAC
>NZ_JBHXMY010000617.1:0-3422 GCF_042720195.1 Nocardia sp. NPDC058497
GTCATATTTGGGCCACCCCCAACCCCCCCGCCCCCTCAGCCCCCCGCCCCCCGCGTTCAGTAGTACAGACCGTCAGCTGGGGTCGATGCCGTAGAGCCTGGCCCAGTTCTCGCGGCTGGTGAGTTCGGGGACGGCGGCGCGGTACTCGGCCTGGAGGGCGGGGAGTTCCTTGCGGAGTTTGCGCAGGGTTCGGTAGGTCCGGATGAGCAGGGCGCGGGCGCGGGCCTTGTCGCGGCGGCGGACGCGGACGCCGGACTGGGAGGCGTCGGTGACGACCACGTGGTCGAACAGGCCGATGTGCCACCAGTGCGCGTCCTCGCGGGTGATGCCGATCAGGCCGTGCTGGGTGCGCCCGGTCCACTGCCCGATCGCGCGCTTGATCAGCACCAGGGTGACCCGGCTCGGCTCACCGCCGGCCCGGCGGACCTGGATGTCGGCGGAGTTCACCGGCGGGGTCGCGGCGGGGTGCTTGATGGTCTCGGGGTAGTCGCCGCGGGTGGTGCGGGCGGCGGCGAGGGCGTCGATGCCGCCGTCGCGCAGCACCTTCGGGCCCTTCATGAAGTCCTCGATGCCCTGCAAGGTGGTGTGCACAAGGCCGTACTGCATGCCGACGAGGTGCTCGGCGATATTGCGGAAGAACTCGCGCGTGATCGCCTTGCCGTCGAGATCGGTGTGCAGGGCGCCGACGATGAGCGAGTTGCGCGTGGAGAAGTAGCGCGCCCAGTCGTCGTAGTCCTTCCAGTAGAAGTCGGCGTGCCAGACGGCGGCGTTGGGCAGGGTGACGGTGACGAAGCCGTGCTCGCGGGCGCGGATGCCGTACTCCACGTCGTCCCACTGGAAGAAGATCGGCACCGGCAGGCCGATCTTGGCGACCACCTCGGCCGGGATCAGGCAGGTCCACCAGGCGTTGTACCCGGCGTCGACGCGGCGCTCCTGGTTCTTCTTGAGCATGGAGGTGTTGCGCAGCGCCTTGGGCACCTTCTGGCCGTGCTTGAGCTCGTGCAGGTGCACGTCCTCCGCGCCGACATTGAGGTAGTCGGGGTTGAGCAGGAACAGCATCTGCGCGCCGACCAGGGTCGGTTCGACGGTCAGGTTGGCAAAGGCCTGCAACCGCAGCACGGTCTCGGGCTCGCACAGGATGTCGTCGTCCATCAGGATGACGTCGGCGTGCTCGTTGGCCGCCGACACCTCGTACAGACCGCGGGTGAAGCCACCCGCGCCGCCGAGGTTGGGCTGACGGAGGTAGCGCAGCTTGTCGCCGAAGTCGGGGCGAACCTGCTGGAACAGCGGGCGGTTCTCGACCAGATCGGTGCCCTGGTCGACGACGTAGACCGCGTCGATCGCGGCGAGCACGGTCGCGTCCGAGGCCAGCGCGGCCACGGTGTGCGCGCAGTCCTCGGCGCGGTTGAAGGTGCAGATCGCGATCGCGACCGGGCGGACCTTCTCCGGCGCCTGCGCGGTCCAGGCGAGCTCGGTGATGCCGAGCGGGCCGCCGATGGCGTCGAACTCGAGCCACAGCGCGCCACCGTCGACGTACTGGTCCAGCGGGGCGCTCAGGCTGACGCGGCCGCTGCTGGTCGCCACGAGCGAGGCGATGATGCGGCGGTGGCCCGCGATGTCGGAGGCGACCAGGCGCACGTTGGCCTTGTCCCCGACCTCGAGGGTCGCGCCAACGGTCACCTCGGTGACGGTGGTCCAGCGCTGCCAGTAGCTGGCGGCGAAGCGGCCGAAGTAGGTGTTGGTGTGCGCGGTGGCGCCCTTGGGCAGGTGCAGCGCCAGGCGCTCACGAACCGCGGCGCCGCCCTTGACGACAGCGTAGAGCTCGTCGCTCACCCGGGCCGACGGCCCGGTGAAGATGCCGCGGGCCAGCACCAGCCGTTCGGGCGCCGCGTGGTCACCTCGCAGTGAGGCGGGTGCGGCCTCGCGTCGATCGTTCGATTCGGTCACGGCTCCCGTAGCCGACTGTTCCATGAAGTCCTCGAAATTCTCGGTATCGACTGCGCCGGCGCAAGCAGTCACGTAAAGAAAGGGGCGGCGCGGCAGGCGGGGGTGAGGATATCAATCGCCCGGCGTCGTCGCGCTGTCAGTGAGGGGTAGCCGCACCCCGCGCGTGTTGCTCCTCGGTTGCCGAAGAGCCGGTGAAGACGAATTTGTCGTAGGCCCAATAGCGGAATACCACCGCGACGATCTGGCCGATCAGCGTGCCGGAAATGTTGTCCGACAGCGGGCTGGACAGATCGAGTACATAGCGGGAAAAGCCGAGGCAGCCGAGTTGCAGGCCGATCGCGACCACGTTGAATACCGCGTACAAAAGGTATTCCCGACCTGGGTTGTCGGTCTTCTTGTGGGAGAACGTCCACCACTTGTTGCCGAAGTAGGTGACCACCGTCGCCACCCCGATCGCGATGATCTTGGCCGGCAGCGGCGAGTGATACAGCACACCTTCGGAGAAGGAGAATCCACCGCCCCAGAAGACCAGCAGGTTGTAGGTGCCCGCGTCGACCAGGAAACCGATCGCGCCGACGACGAGGAACGCCGCCCCCTGCCGCAGGGCCGTCACCACCTTCGACATCAAGGACGCGGGGACCGGCTCGGACAACTCGGGGTGGGACACGGGCCGACCGTACACCGATGGCCCGTCGGCTCCCGCGTTAAGCTCGCTGAACCGGGTGAGCGGATCGACACCGCGCTGTGTACCCTCCCGGTGTCCCACTGCTGCCTACATCGAGGATTTGACCCGGGTGGACTCCACCGAGCTTCGCATTGCCGCCGTGGTCCCCTGCCACAACGAAGAGGCCGCGGTCGCCAAGGTCGTCGCCGACCTGAAGGCCGCCGTGCCGGGGATCGTCGTTTACGTCTACGACAACCTGAGCACCGACCGCACCGCCGAATGCGCCCGCGAGGCCGGGGCGATCGTGCGCTACGAGAACACCAAGGGCAAGGGCAATGTCGTGCGCCGCGCCTTCGCCGACATCGAGGCCGACGTCTACGTGATGATCGACGGCGACGACACCTACGAGGCATCCGTGGCGCCGCTGATGATCAAGACGCTGCTCGAGGGCCCCTACGATCACGTGCTCGGCGTGCGCAAGCAGGACGAGGACACCAACGCCTACCGCTCGGGTCACGAGACCGGCAACAAGGTGCTCAACGGCGTCGTCGGCAAGGTGTTCGGCGAGAACGTCGAAGACATGCTGAGTGGCTTCCGGGTCTTCTCGCGCCGGTTCGTCAAGAGCTTCCCCGCCGTCTCGCGCGAGTTCGAGATCGAGACCGAACTGACCGTGCACTCGCTGCACCTGCGGGTGCCGCAGACCGCGGTGCAGGTCGGGTTCCGTGACCGCCCGGCGGGCAGCGAGTCCAAGCTGCGCACCTACCGCGACGGCACCAAGATCCTCGCGCTGATCCTCGGCCTGGCCAGGCAC
>NZ_JBHXMY010000618.1:0-3416 GCF_042720195.1 Nocardia sp. NPDC058497
GCGCGCCACCACCACTTCACGCCAAGGCCAGCGCCAACGACCCGGCCGCCAGCAGCAGATACGGCAGCGGGTAGCCCAGATGCGCGTACCAGCGCGCCCGCAGCACGGTGAGCTCGGCGCCGACGAAGTAGAGCACCAGTCCGGCTGCGGCCGCGACGGCCAGCGGGCGATAGGCCAGACCGGCGAGCAGACCCAGCCCACCGGCCGCCTTGATCACGGCCAACGGGGTGAGCGTCCACGGCGCGACGCCGTACTGACGCATGTTCTCGCGTACCCAGTCGGCACGGACGACATCGATCGCGGCGGCGGCGAGTGCGGCCAGCGCGGCGAGCACGGTGACGACGACATAGCTGGTGTGCATCGGACGGTTCCTCCGGTCTACGGTGATCGACGGCAGTCGCCGTCGTCGTCTGTGACGAACGGCCCGACCGAAAGGTGACCGATGCGCGTGGATTCGCTCGCGCTCGCCTTCGAGCAGCGGCGTACCCGGCTGCGTGGCATCGCCTACCGGATGCTGGGCTCCGCCGCCGAGGCCGACGACGCGGTGCAGGAGACCTGGCTGCGGCTGGATCGGGTCGCCGCGGCCGAGATCGCCAATCTCGACGGCTGGCTGACCACCGTCGTGACCCGGATCTGCCTGGATGCGCTGCGCGTTCGCGCGCAGCGCGCCGAGACCAGCGACGTGGTCGCGGTCGACGCGCGCGCCACCGGCCCCGGCGCCGATCCCGAGGACGAAGCGCTGCTGGCGGATTCGGTCGGGCGCGCCCTGCTCGTCGTCCTCGATGTGCTCGGGCCGGAGGAACGGGTCGCATTCGTTCTGCACGATCTATTCGCCGTGCCGTTCGCGGACATCGCGCCGATGCTCGGGCGGACACCGGCCACCACCAAGAAGCTCGCCAGCCGGGCCCGGCTCCGGGTACACGCGCCCGCCCGCGTCGAGCAGGCCGAGTTGGCGGAGCAACGCGTCGCGGTGGCGGCGTTCCTGAAGGCGGCCCGCGAGGGTGACCTGGGTGAACTGCTGGCCGTGCTCGCACCGGACGTGGTGCGCACTGCCGATCCGGCGGCGCTACCGCCCGGGATGGCGGCGCTCGTCCGTGGCGCCGCCGCGGTCGCCGACGGCGCGCTGGCGCTGCGGCAGCGGTCGCGCGATGCCGTGCTGCTCCTCGTCGACGGGCGGCCCGGCCTGGTGGTGGCACAGGCGGGCAAGCCGCAGTTCGCCGTCACGTTCACCGTCCACGCGGGCCGGATCGCTGCCTACGACGTGGTCGCCGCACCGGATCGGCTGGCCGAACTCACACTCGCGCTCCTGCCGGACCAGTCCTGAACCCGTGCGGCACCGCTGTTTTGGCACACTGTGCAATGTTGCACTGGTTGCGAGATCGCAGCCAGTGCGTAAACGCAGCGCGCGCAGGCGAACTCGCGCCGGTCAGAGCGCCGGGACGCGCGCGAACCCCAGCGGCGGGGTCGGCACCCGGCCCGAGCGCAGGTCGTGCCGGAAATCGGCCAGCAGCGGCAGCATCTCGACATTGCGGGCGGCGTAGCAGCGCACCATCGGCAGCGCCCGCGAGACCTCGGCGCGTTCCACCGGCTCGGCGTCGAGGAACGCCATCCCCTCCAGGCCGAGCCCGAGGGTGTCGGCGAGCCGCACGATCGAGGCCGACTTGCGGCCCCAGCCCACCTCGACCGCCGAGAACATCTCGTACAGCCCGTGCCGGTAGAGCGTCCGCAGCGTGCGCGAACGATCACCACGTGCCGCGACAGCATGCAGCACACCGCGCTCGCTCAGCTTGGTGAGCGTGCGCAGTGCCTGCGGGCGCAGCGTGGTGCTGGTCGCGTCGTGGACCACACCGTCCCACAGGGTTTCGTCCAGTTCCCAGACCAGACAACGGACGGCAGGTCGCATGGTGGTGCCCCCCATTCGGTTCGTTCCGGCGCGGAGAACTCTACAACCACTCATACCGATGGACCAGACTTGTGATCGCTCACCAAGCAGGCAGGCAGGCATGGGTCCGCGACCCATTACCCGAGGTTCCATTCCGGCATCGGCGCCGGTTGGCTAGGGTGAAGTCGCTGGACAGCGGGGGCAAAGCCGAAATTGGGCGAAGGGAACACAGATGTCCGTCGATAATCCACCCCGGCAATCGCTGACCATCTCGGGTCAGCCGATGTCGTCGCCGTTGAAGGACGTGCGTGCCCTCTCGCGGCAGATGGTCGGCCACTTCGTCGCCAATGTCGTCCCCTGCGGCACGCTGCCCGGCGACGCCATCTCCGGCGACGTCACCACCATCACCCGGATCTGCCTCGAATTCGCCGTCAGCATGCTCGACGGCCGCGACATCCCGAACAAGCTGCAGCGCCTGCAGGACGCCGCCAGCGGCTGGGCCCGCGAGGGCGTGCCGATCGACACGATCCACCACTCGATCGCCGAGGGCTTCAAGATCGGCCTCGATCTGGTCGTGGCCAACGCATCGGTGAAGGACTACGACAACCTGGTCGACGGCGTGAAGATGGTGATGGAAATGCTCGACACCATCACCGCCCAGGTGTCGCTGGCCTACGTGCGGGAACTGCGCGGTGTCGTCAGCGAGCACCACACCGCGGTGCACACGCTCACCTCGGCACTGCTCGGCGGGCACAGCACCTCCACGATGGCCCGCGAGTGCGGTATCGCGATCGCCGACACCTACGCGGTGCTGGCGCTGGCGATCCCTCCGCACCGCGAGGAGGCCAACCCCGCCCTCGACGCGCAGGTGGTCGCCCGCCGCAAGCTGCGCCGCGTGCAGGCCGAACTGGCCAAGCGCTGCGGGGATTCGGCGCTGTCGCTGCTCAGTGTCGACGGCGGCACGGTGCTCATTCCCGCCGACACCTTCGACCGCGACGGCCTGGCAGCGCTCGTCGCCCAGCTCTCCCAGGCCGCCCAGGTCGGGATCACCGCGGCGATGGTCGAGACCTCGACGACCGGTGTGCCCGATGCCGCCGATCAGGCCCACGAACTGCTCGACATGGTGCAGCGGCTCGAGGTCACCTCGGGGCTGTACCGCTTCGACGAGCTGGCCCTGGAGTACCAGCTGACCCGTCCCGGCCCCGGCCGGGAGTTCCTCGGTTCGCTGCTCGACCCGCTGGATCAGTACTCCGAGCTGCTGGAAACCCTGCAGCGCCACATCGCCAACAACCTCAACCGCCAGCGCACCGCGCGGGTGCTGCACGTGCACACCAACACCGTCGACTACCGGCTCAAGCGGATCGGCCAGCTCACCGGCTTCGATCCGACCCAGCCGTCGGGGCTGTGGTACCTGCGTTCCGCGCTCGTCGCGCGCAGCTACCGTTCCACCGCCTGACCAGCCCCCGGAAACGCCGAAGGGGGGGGGGGGGGCGGCGCGGAGGGGGGGGGCGGTGTTGGGGTTCTAACGCGCAAC
>NZ_JBHXMY010000619.1:0-3406 GCF_042720195.1 Nocardia sp. NPDC058497
CTATTGGGTAGCTTCCAAGGAACTGGAACCATCGCCAGGTGGTCGCTGGTTCAAATCCTGTCAGCCCGACCATGTAAAAAGACCCTCCGACCTCGGTGGGAGGGGATTTTTGTGGTATTGGACCTGCCGTAGCTGGGGACCAGTTGGGGACCGTGGTGGTCGTTTCAGGTGTGCTGAGAGCTTGTCGCCGTCCGATTGCAACGCCACGATGTCCGGGTGCAGGTATCGCCGTGTGATCCGAGGGTCGGTGTGCCCGGCGATCTACTGGAGCCGGTGCAGGGGCACACCGGCGTCGGCGAACCAGGTGAGTCCGGTGTGCCGATGATCGTGTCGACGCAGGTGCTCGAAGCCGAGCCGGGTCACCACTTCGTCCCAGTGCGTAGCCTTCTGGCTTTGGTCGTGAATTTCGGCATCGTTTGTCGCGAATCTCAACATCATTCCAAGGGCCAGCGGCCGGATTGTGTGCACGAAATCGAACAACGCTCATCGAAATCTATGTCGCCCAACGGCAGTCGCTAGCTGTATGAGGCCATGACGTTGGTGACGCCCGCATGGAGGCGGCTGGCTGGTGGTTGGTTCCCGGCGGCCGAATGGGGTCGATGGTAGTTGTAGTGGATATTCCAGATACCCAGGGCGTGGGCCCGGTGGTGTTCTGAGGTCCATTCGCGGGCGTAGAGAAACTCCTCGGCCAGGATCCGGTTGTAGCGTTCGACCTTGCCGTTGTGGCGGGGCGCGTATGGCCTGATCCGTTGGTGGCGTGCGCCGTGCAGCGTCTTGGCGAAGTCGGCAGCTCGGTAGCAGGAGCCGTTGTCGGTGACGATCCGCTCGAGGAAGACGATGCCGTGGGCGTGGAAGAACGCTCGTGCCCGGTCCATGAAACCCTGTGCTGTCACGGCCTTTTCATCGCCGAGGGCTTCGGTGTAGGCCAGCCGCGAGTAGCCATCGACCGCGGAGTGCATGTAGATGTATCCGGCTTTCGCTCCGCGTTTCTTGGCAGCAGCGGCGGCCTTGGCTTGGGCGGAGTCGCGGCCGTGAGCACGCCAGCCGCCACCATCGGGGATGCGCCCGACCTTCTTCACATCGACGTGGACCATGTGGCCGGGTCGTTGTGCCACGATCGGGCGTGGTGTCCGATTGTTCTCGCCGGTCGGGTCGATGAATCGGCGCCGGTTCAGGCCCATGTGCTGTAACTGCCTGGTCACCGTCGTGACCGCGATATCGACACCGGTGCAACGGAGTTCGTGGGTGATGCGACGGGCCGGCCACTTCTTGTCCCGGCGCATCTTCTCGATCCGTGCCAGCACCGCGGCCGATGTTGCAGTCGGTTGATGATGCGGAGCGCTGGAACGGTCGGCCAAGCCGAGCTCGCCGAATCGGCGATACCGGTTGACCCACTTCGAGGCGCATTGGCGTGAGATGCCCATCTCCGCAGCGACATGGGCGATCGGACGGGTCTGGCAGCGCTGCACCAGGCGGCGACGGCCTTCGACCGACAGTGGGGCATTACGGTGGGTCACGGACGGGTCTTCCCGGTCGAGCGGACGGAGGATGTGGTGTTTTCCATCCTGCCGCCGAGAGGCCCGTCCCCTCAGCTCACCCCTGTGCGGGCGTCAACAACCTCATGACCCACAACAGCTAGCCACTCCGGCGGGGAGTGCGGAGCATGAAGATGTCGACCGGGGTCTCGGTGACGACGGTGAATTCGTGTCGGCTGTAAAGCCGCCTCGCAGGGCTGCCACGCAGCACGTTCACCCGGACGACGATGTGTTCGCGATCGCAGCGTGCGAGCGTCTGGCTCAGCAAATCCGAGCCGATTCCCTGACCTTGCCAACTCGGATCTAAGTAGAAGTGCTCGAGCCAGTGCCCGTCGTCGGTCGGCCTGAGCGCGACGCAGCCTGCAAAAATGCCCGCCACCTCAATCACCAAGGTGTGCTCTGCCACGAAGCCGTCACGAAGCCGCTGTCGCACCCTGTGCTCGTCGTAGCGGCCGAGGCGCTCGAGGTCCGGCCGCAGCGTCAATGCACGCAACTCCGCGATCACCTCGACGTCTGCAGGCGCGGCGGGGCGAGTCTCCCAGTCTGGCATGGCGGGGAGGCTAGCGGACCGAGCTGCTGTTGGTCGCTCCGACTACAGCGCAACCTCTCCGGTAGGTGCACAAGTTCTGCTGGGCACGTGTGCTGGTGGTGTCGGATTTCGCGAACACGAAAATCCCGATCCCGCAGGTGGTGTCAAGATTCACGCACATGTGATGTCCAGATTCGCGATCGAAACCATACGCAAATGGTCAGGTGGGAGGGCGTTGCGAGGTGACGGCAGCCACATCCCATTGCGTGCGAGCGGCGGCGAACAGATCCACGCACACCGCCACGAGGTCGGCGGGGTCGTCGTGGCGGCCGTCCATCAGCCAGTCGACCAGCAGGTGGTTGACGCCGCCGACCAGTGCTGTCGCGGTCAACCGCCGGCCTCGTGTCAGTGCGCGGGGGCTCTCGGTCGTCCAGGTGGCCATCACTGTGTCGACGAAGTCGCGCAGTACCCGGTGGCGACGCTGTTCCATGTCCGGTGAAACACCGACGACTTCGATGAGGACTACCCGCGCGCGGCGGGGGTCGCTGGTCAGGTATCGGATGAAGGCGCCGAGTCCGGCTGCGGTGAGTGAATCGAGATCGGGTTCGGCCTGCTCGAGCGCGGCAATGGTCTCCGCACGCATCGCCTGGGCCAGATTGTCGTAGAGGGCGGCCAGGCAGAACTCCTGGTTGGGGAACGACTCGTAGAAATAGCGCTCGGTGACACCGGCGCCGCGGCAGATCTGCTTGATCGACGCGGCCGAATAGCCGGACGTGCCGTACTGCTCCAAGGCGGACTCCAGGATGGCAGCACGGCGCTGACGCACTCGCTCCTCCGGAGCGATACCGGAGTACTTACGGCTGGAGGGCTTCGGGCCGGAGGGTCCCGGGCGGGTCATTGAGCCTTTCCTTCCTGCCGACGAAGTGCAATACTAGCCGAACAATTTCTGACAATCGCGATTGCCCAACGTGGTGCGCGGTGTCGAACCGAACCGAGGAAGGCAGCACGCCATGACGGGAACAACACTGGTCGGACGCATCGTGGCCGTCACCGGCGGCGCACAGGGCATCGGACGTGAGATCGCGCGCCAGCTCGCCGAGGCCGGTGCACAGGTGGCGATCGGCGACCGCGACATCCAGGCGGCCGAGACGACGGCGCGGGAGCTGCCGGGACAGGTGCGCGCGTTCGCTCTCGATGTCACCGATACCGGGTCGTTCCGCCGGTTCCTCACCGAGGTCACCGACACTTGGGGCCCGCTCGACGTGCTGGTCAACAACGCAGGGGTCATGTGGGTCGGGGGCGGGGGGGGGGGCACCCCCAACCCCCCCCACCCCGCACGCGC
>NZ_JBHXMY010000620.1:0-3404 GCF_042720195.1 Nocardia sp. NPDC058497
GCACCGCCCGCCGGGGTGGATTGGTGGTAGACCGGGCCGTGACGGTCTTCCTTGTTGACCGGGGTGGTGCCGCCGGCCGGATCGATCCGCTCGGCCCGCGCCGCGATCGCCCTGGTCGCCGCCGCCGCGTCCTCGATCGCGATCCCCGGCTCCACCGGAACGAACACGTGTAATCCCTTGGCACCACTGGTCTTCACCGCCCCGTCGAGCCCGTCGGCGGTGAGCGCGGCCCGGATCAGGTGGGCACCCGCCGCAGCATCACGAAAGGTCTGCCCCGGCGAGGGATCGAGATCGAGCACCACATGCGTCGGCCCGGCACTGTGATCGACCGGCAACAAGGTCGGGTGGTACTCGACCGCACGCTGATTGCCGAACCACAACAGCGTCCGCTCATCATTACCGAGGGCGTAGGTGACCTCCCGATGCGAACTCTCCGCCCACACCGTCACCCGCGGCACCCACTCCGGCGTGTACTTGGGCAGATTCTTCTGCATGAACGGCTCCTGCCCCGGCCGTACCCGCACCACCGACAGCGGCCGGTCCCGCAGCACCCGCACCAGCCGCTCGGCGGCGAACTCGAGATAGTCGACAAGATCCCGTTTGGTCGCCTCGGCGCCGTCGAACAGCGGCTGATCGAGATTCGACATCTCGACCCCGCCCCGCACTTCCTTACCGGCCATCGCCCCACCTTCCCCCGGCTACCCGGGCAGGTCAACCACCGCCTGCCCGCACTGGCCGGATCCGTGTCGATGTGCCGCGTCGACGACGAACGACGGCAGACCAAGGCTGCGCCGGAAGAACTCGTAGCCGAGGGCGGTCGACCGCGCCGCGTGCCGCTTGCCCGCCGAACGCCGGTGGCCACCCTCGGTCTGTTCGCAGTACCAGACCTCGTGACCGGCCGCTTCCAGCCTGGCCACCATCTTTCTGGCATGACCTGGGTGTACTCGGTCGTCACCGCTTGATGCCGTGATCAGGACGGGCGGGTACGCGCGTCCTGGCTCGACGTGGTGATACGGCGAATACGCGCGGAGAAAGGCCAGGTCGTCGGCGTCGTCCGGGTCGCCGTACTCCGCGATCCAGGAGGCCCCCGCCGAAAGCCGCTGATACCGCGCCATGTCGAACAGCGGCATGTGGCAAGCCAAGGCGCCGAACAGTTCCGGATACCGGGTCAGCATGACGCCGACCAGCAGGCCACCGTTGCTGCGGCCGGTCGCGCCGAGCTGCCCGGGCGTCGTGATCGCACGGTCGACGAGGTCGCGCGCGACCGCTGCGAAATCTTCGAATGCTCGAACCCGCCCTGCGCGCCGTGCGCGGTCGTGCCATGCCGGTCCGTACTCTGCCCCGCCGCGAATATTCGCGACGACGCTGATTCCGCCGTCCTCGAGCCACGCGGCACCCACGGCACCGTCGTAGCGGGGCAGCAGCGACTTCCCGAATCCGCCGTATCCCCGCATCAGTGTCGGACCGGTCGCACCCGCTCGCCTCGTGACGAAATAGGGCACGCGCGTGCCGTCCGCCGACTCCGCGAAGTACTGCTCGGTCGCCATCCCGTCGGCATCGAAGAACGCCGGAGAGTGCTTGATCAGCGTCGGCACCGTTCCCGGTGCGGCCAGGAACACGGCGGACGGCTGCGTGAATCCCGTCGACTTGATCAAGAACTCGTCGTTGTCGAGCGGATCGGCGCCCGCGATCGAGCTCTTCGTCATCGGTGCCGGATCAGGCAGCCACTCCAGCGACCAACCGGTCGACGACGGCGTAGCGACCGCGATCTGCGTCCGGACGTCACGCATCACCGTGAGCAGCAGGTGATTCGCAGTCCAGTGCGCATCGAGCAGTGCTGTTCGTTCGTCCGGCGCGAACACGATCTCGAATGTTGCCTCGCCTAGGAGGAATTCGGACAGGCTGCACGCGAGAACGGCGCCGGCGGGGTAGCGGGTGCCGTCGGTTTCCCAGGTGGATCGGGTCGCGACGACGAGGGTGTCGCGGTGCCACATGACCGCCGCGTCACCGGGCAGATCCAGGCAAACAGGTCCGGCGTCGGTCAGCAGATGGAACTCCTGACGCGCCGTATCGATCACCCTGACCGCGTAATGCCGCTCGTGACCGGGAGTCTTGTCATATCCCGCGCTGACGCAGATGTCGCCGACCCGGCCCTCGAAGACGGTGACCGCGTCAGCGATCGGCGTGCCACGGTGCCAGCGTTTCGCCAGCCGCGGATAGCCGGACCTGGTGCGGCTGCCGTCCCCGAAGTTCGTGCCGACGTAGATCGAGTTCTCGTCGATCCAGCTGACCCGCGTCTTGGCCGCGGGAACGCAGAAGCCGTCCGCGACGAACTTGCGTGTGGTGAGGTCGAATTCGCGGACCTCGACGGCGTCGGAACCACCGCGAGACAGCTGCACGAGCGCCCGCGATTGCGCCGGCCGCAGGATCGCCGCTCCGCTCCATATCCAGTTCTCGGTCTCGGCCTCGGCGAGGGCATCGAGGTCGAGCAGCACCTCCCAGTCGGGACTGCCGGTGCGGTACCGATCGAGGGTGGTCCGTCGCCAGAGGCCACGTGGATGTGTCTTGTCGCGCCAGAGGTTGTAGTACCAGTGCCCCACCCGGTGTGGCGTGGCAATTCGGCCACGATCCTCCCGCATCCCCAGAATTCGGTGGCTGAGCTGGTCGAATGCGGGACCGGAACCGAACGCGGAGCGCGTCGCCGCCGTCCGGCTCGCGGCCCAGGCCAGTACCGCGGGGTCGTCGACTCCTTCGAGCCGGCGGTACGGGTCGGTGCCGGCTACGGCAGGCGCGGAGTTAGCCACGAATCGACAGTCCCGCGAGGGGTTCACCCCGCTTGCGGGCCAGGTACCAGCGGCGGGCCTGGTCCAGCCGATCCCGACCGTGGCGGATGACCGGAAGTTGCGTCGCCAGATGCGAGGTGTAGCTCCAGGGATCTTCGGGGTGGTACCGCCAGGCATGCGCGTGGGCGACATCGACGAGGTCTCCCGCGAGGTTCTGCTCGGCGTTCTCGAACCACGCCGTGCTCGTGCGTCCGGCGGCGGCGGTCCGGGACAGTGCCGCGCACCGCTTGCGTGAATAGCGCTCGAGCGCCTCGGCGCGGGTGGGCCGACGGTGCAGCGACGTCGCGAGTTCGGCGGCGTCCATCATCGCCAGACCGGTGCCGGAACCCATGGTGAAGTGGACCGTATGCGCGGCGTCGCCGAGGAGAACGATGTTGTCGTGGTGGAAGGTCTCGTTCCTGGTTTCGACGTAGCGCGCCCAGTGGACCGGTCGTCCGCGGTCGCGGGGGTTGAGCGAACCACCCGCGCGGGGCCCGGGTAAGAAAGAAAAGCGGACGGGGTCTTATAAACAAATTACACAGCCCCCGCAAATATATGGGTTTTTAAAGGGGGGGGGCGGGT
>NZ_JBHXMY010000621.1:0-3401 GCF_042720195.1 Nocardia sp. NPDC058497
TTAAAAATTTGGCGCGCGCCCCCCGCGCGGCGTTCCGCCGGGGCCTTTTGGGTGGTATTATTACCCCGGGCTCGTGTGGGCCTACCATCCCCCGGCGGGGTGCGCGCCCCCCGCCCGGCGCCCCCCGAACTACGCGCGACTGTATGAGTGGTTCCGGCTGCTGCTGCGTATCTCGCTGGCCAGTGCCCTTTTGCTGTACGGCATGATCAAAGTGTTACCGACGCAGATGTCGTTCAACCTCGAGCGCCTGGTCGAACCGTTCGGCCATATGAGCCCGATGGCGGTGCTGTGGGCGCAGTCGTCGCTGTCGGAGCCGTACGAGATGGCCTTGGGTGCCGCGGAAGTCGTTGCGGCGCTGCTGCTGGTCCTGCCATTGACCGCGGGGCTCGGGTCCGTGCTCGCCGTTATCGTGGCGCTTCAGGTGCTGCTCATGAATCTCACCTTCGACGTACCGGTGAAACTGTTCGCTCTGCAATTGTTCCTGTACGCAACGGTGTTGGCCGCACCTGACATCATCCGCATCGTTCGGGCCCTGCTCGGTCGGGTCGTTCCAGCACGAACGTCGACACCCCTACTTTCCACACCGCGTGGCAACAGAGTCCTGTTGGCAGCCCAGGTACTGATCGGGGTGTGGCTGCTCTGCGCTACGACCGTCGAGGCATACGATGGCTGGCACAAGTACGGCAGCGCACGGCCAAAATCCCCGCTCTACGGCATCTGGAACGTCACTGAGTTCTCGGTCGCCGGCGAGCAGGTGCCCGCCCTGGTCGACTTCAGCGAATCGCCGCCTACCAGCGGAATACCCAGTGTCACTGAACGATTCCGCCGCATCATCTTCGACATTCCCCAGGGCATGACCATGCAGCGGCTGGACGATTCACTGGTCTCCCTCCCCGCTCGAATCGACACCGAGGAGCACACCATCACGCTGTCGAAAGACACAGCACACCAATGGAAGCTCGCAACATTGAGTTACGTTCAGCCACAATCGGATCGGTTGATTTTGGAGGGCACGCTCGGTGGACGTCCGGTGCGGATGCAACTGGACCAGGTCGACCTCGCGCAGTACCCGGCTGTCTCGCGTGGGTTCCATTGGGTGCAGGCCACTCCCTACTACCGGTAGACGGGAATCATTGCACCCCAGGGAAACGCGGAGTCATCCGCCGGCGACCAATGGAATGGTCATCACCTCGGTGCGTGCACTGACAGCGGTGTCATGGGCGTCGAGCAGACGACATTCGTCACCGTCGATATAGAAGTTCACGTACCTGCGCAATGCCCCGCGTTCGTCGCGGAGTCGTACCGGCCAGGCACGATCGAGTAGTCCATAGGCTCACCTCGGCGCTGGGACAGGTGGTACCAGCTGGACGCACTGTCGAAGCGCAGATGACCATCAAGCTGAACAACCGGAGCAGACCCGAACCGGACGTCATCGCCGCGTGCTTCCCCGTACTCCCCGGACCGCACGCGTTTTCTGCCCGAGGAAGTCGACCTGGTCGTCGAGGTTGTCTCGGCCGAGTCCGAAGACCGAGACCGGCGCTACAAGCCCCGCCTTTACGCGGAGGCAGGACTTCGGCACCTGTGGCGTATCGAGGACGAAGCGGGACAGCCCGTAGTACACACCTACGAACTCGATGAACACGACTGGCTGCTATGTGGCCACCGGTGTTCCCCGCGAGCGGCTGACCGTTGTCGTCCCGGTCATGCTCGACATCCAGCTGGCCGATCTCACGCGCTGAGGCACATCATCACCGACAGCCCGACTACCCTGAGCGGAAAGGCGATCGGCCAGGGCTGTACAACTTTCTGGCTGAGCCGCGATGTGACCTGAGCACGAGGACCGATGATGCGCCGTCGGTGCTCGCCCTATGATGGCCGCCATCGACGGACGGGAGAAATACGTGGGGGAGGAATCGGCCTCGCCGCGTCCGTTCGCCCATCTCAGTGCCGGCAACGCCGACCTCTATCGGGTGGTGCTCGGTGCGTTCACTGCGGCGAAACGGCGATTCACCGTCCATCTACGGCCCGACGATGTATCAGCAGCACTGCGGGTGGCGCAGATTGGCTGTGACCAGCAGATATTGATCGGTGCGCTGTCGCAGCTGTGTGAGTGGGGAAACCTGCGGGCGGACCCGGATACCAGCCGGGTGACGACGGTCGAGGAGTTCCATCGGGCACGATTCCTCTATCAGCTCACCAGAGAGGGCGAGGCGGCCGAGGCGGCGCTGGCGGTGTATGACACCGCGCTGGGCAGGCGGGGATCGCTGCAGTCGGTGGCGCTGGCCGATATCGTCACTCATCTGCGGGCTCTGCTCGCCGAGGTCCGCGCACCGGAGCCGGACGAGGCACGCGCGCATCTGTCGCTGATCGCGCTGGCAGGTCGTTTCCAGGATCTGGCCGACAACGCACAGGCCTTCATGGGCTCGCTGCAGGAAGCGCTCGATCCGCACGACAGCGGGATCGAAGCATTCCTCGCCTACAAGGACCGGTTGATCGACTATCTCGAGCGGTTCATCAAGGATCTGGTCGGCACCGGCTCCGAAATCGCCTCGCTCATCGTCGAACTCGACGGATACGGGGTGGCAGATCTGCTGGAGCTGGCAGCCCTGCGTGAGTCCGGCGATGCCGCACCCGACGGGACCGACGATTTCCGGGAGCGGGAGTTCGCACGGCAGCGGGAGTTGTGGGCGGAGCGATGGGACGGGTTTCACGCATGGTTTGTGAGTCGTACCGGCCAGACCAGCCAGGCCACGATGCTGCGCAACCAGGCCCGCTCGGCGGTCCCGCGGCTGCTCACGGTGGTCGCGGCGCTCAACGATCGGCGGGCTGGGCGCTCGGACCGGTCGGCGGACTTCCGCACGCTGGCGGTCTGGATGGCGCAGGCGCCCGACGATGGTGCGCGGCATGCGTTGTGGCGGGCCGCGTTCGGGTTGCACGGTTCGCGTCATCTCACCATCGACGCGGACACCCTCGACGAGCGCGCGGACAACCCGGTCCCGGCGGCCACCTCCTGGCTGGTGGCGCCACCGATCGAGATCAGCCCACGACTGCGCAATACCGGCTCCTACGAGCGGCGCGGCCGGGCTAACAAGGTGATCGACCGCAGTGAGCAGCGCCGGTACTTGGCCGAGCTGGCGGCGAAGGAAGCCGAGCAGACCCGGCTGGCGCGGGCAGCGCTGGTCGCCATCGCGGGCACCCCGGTGCGGTTGTCGGCGGTGGGCGAGCTCGACGAGCCGACGTTTCGTTTGTTCCTCAACCTGCTCGGTGACGCGCTCACCGCGAAGGCACCTGGTCGCGATGTCGTCGAGACCACCACCTCGGACGGGAGCGTGACGGTGCGGCTGGAGTCGCTCGGTGATGGAACGGTTGCCGAAATCGTTACCAGCACAGGTATTTTCCTG